>CAJMCT010000024.1 GCA_905211955.1 uncultured Eubacteriales bacterium
GAGCAGCTTTAACTGCAGATGAAATCGCTAAAGAAGCTGACTTCTTCTGCTTCGGTACTAACGACTTAACCCAAATGACTTTCGGTTTCTCTCGTGACGATGCTGGTAAGTTCTTACCTTCATACTACGGTGCAAAAATCTACGAATCCGATCCGTTTGCAAGACTTGACACTACTGGTGTTGGTAAACTTATGGATATGGCAGTTAAGATGGGTAAGGCATCAAGAAGTGATATTCACTGCGGTATTTGTGGTGAACACGGTGGTGATCCTTCTTCAATCGAATTCTGTCACGCTATCGGTTTAGATTACGTTTCCTGCTCGCCCTTCCGCGTTCCGATCGCAAGGCTCGCAGCAGCACAAGCTAATATCAAAAACCCCAGAAAGTAATCTTCTAAAAATACTAAACGCACCTGTTTTTCAGGTGCGTTTTTATTTGTCTAGTTAATTGACAAGCCGAGTCAATTGATTTATAATAAAAATATAATTTCTAATAGGAGTGGCGGCTATTTTTTACAGAAGCAAAAAGACGGCAGAAGTCGTTTCTAGTCATATTTTCCCACCGTGGATTAAGTTTTAATGCGCAAAAAGTTTTTGGCGCATGCTTTTATTTTTAAAATTTAATTCATAGGAGAAAATTATGTTTTTTGCATTTTCATTAGTGGCGCTCCTTTGTTGGAGTGGTTCGGACTTCTTTTCTAAAAAGGGCACGGACGAAAAGGACAAAAATAGCCATTGGAAAGTGGCTTTTGCAGTTGGTCTTATAATGGGTATTCACTTTATAATTACCCTTATAGGCGGGGCAATTATAGATGCTAACGGCGGACCTGATGCTGTTCCTAAATTTGTAGCAAGTTTGTTTTATACCGACTTTGGTATTATGGATTTTGTTTACTATTTGCCTGTTGCTGCACTTTACATCTTGGCAATGGTAATTGGATATATCGGTTTAAGATATATTGAACTTTCAGTTTCTTCACCCATTTGCAACTGTTCGGGTTCTCTTGCACTTTTAATTTGTGCGGTTATCTTTTGGGGTGAAATTACCTTAGATGTTTGGTCTATTGTTGGCGTTTGCTTAATCACATTAGGTATTATCGGTATCGGTGTAGTAGATAGCAGGGAAAACCAAGAACTAAAAGAACTTCGCCGTCAAGATTCTAACCGTAAATATACCAAAAGCATTTTGGCACTTTTGTTGCCCATTGCTTATCTTATTATCGATGCGCTTGGCACGGTTGGCGATGAAGTGCTTTTCTCGTTTGAAAGCATTTCTATCTCTGATTACGCAGCAAACTCTGCTTTTGAATTTACCTTCTTATTAGTTGCGGTATTTGCATTTATTTGGGTTAAATTCGTTAAGAAAGACAGTTTGTTTAAACGTGTAAACGGCTCGCTTTACCTTGGTGGGCTTTGCGAAACGTTAGGTCAAGTATTCTATATGGCTGTTATGTTTGCCGATTACAGCGTTGGTATGGTTATAATTTCAGCATACTGTGCAATGAGTCTTGTTTGGGGTAGGTTATTCTTAAAAGAAAAACTTTCTTATAAACATTATATAGCAATAGCCGTTGTGTTTGCAGGAATTGTTCTTTTAGGCATTTTCTCACCCGTATAAAATCAAATAATAAAAAACAAAAAGCGTAGGATTACCTGCGCTTTTTATTTTGCCGTTGACGAATATTGAATTAAGTGATATACTTAATTTGCTTAAGGAGAAATTTATGAAAGGCATTATACTTGCAGGTGGTTCGGGAACAAGACTTTATCCGCTTACTAGAGTGACTAGTAAACAACTTCTTCCCATTTACGATAAGCCTATGATTTATTATCCACTATCCGTGCTTATGAACGCAGGTATTAGAGATATATTGATCATATCTACGCCACAAGACACCCCAAGGTTTGAAAGCCTTTTTGGGGACGGAAGCGAACTAGGTATAAACTTAACGTATGCCGTTCAACCTTCCCCCGACGGTTTGGCGCAAGCCTTTATTATCGGTGAAAAGTTTATTGGAAGCGATGCGGTTGCAATGATACTTGGCGACAATATTTTCGTTGGGGACGAATTAAAAAAATGTTTGCTTAAAGCAGTAGACAGTGCTAAAGAAGGTAGGGCTACTATCTTTGGGTATCAAGTAGACGACCCCGAAAGGTTTGGGGTTGTTGAGTTTGATAAAGACGGAAAAGTTATATCGATTGAAGAAAAACCCAAAAAACCAAAGAGTAGTTATTGTGTGACGGGAATTTATTTTTACGATAAAAGAGTTGTAGAATACGCTAAAAAGATAACTCCGTCTAATCGTGGCGAGTTAGAAATAACCGACCTTAACAAAGCATATTTACAAAAAGGCGATCTAAACGTAGAACTTTTAGATAAAAGTTTTACTTGGCTTGACGCAGGCACGCACGAAAGTTTAGTTAAGGCAACTAACTTCGTAAAAGGTACGGAAATAAAGCAAGGTAGAAAGATTGGTTGTATTGAAGAAATTGCTTACCTTAACGGTTGGATAACTAAAGAGCAATTAACCTCCCTTTACGAGCCGTTAAAAAAGAACGAATACGGACAATATTTAAAAGATATTATTGACGGCAAATATAAAGAAGGTTTATATTAAAAAAGGACCCGACGGTTGGCAAATCGGCGGGTTTTTTCATAGAATAAGGGTATGAGAAATCTTGCCGAAATTAACCTTAGCCTTTTAAGAGAAAACGCAAAAAATATAAGAAAAAAATTGCCTAAAAACACGCTTTTTTGTGCGGTAGTTAAAGCGGACGCGTACGGGCATGGCGGTGTGGCTTGTGCCGATGCCTTATATGGCATATGCGACGTGTTTGCCGTTGCTCTCGTTGAAGAAGGTATAGAATTAAGGCTTGGCGGAATAGACAAAGAAATTTTAGTATTAGTTCCGCCTATAAAAAAAGATTTAGAACGGGCAATATCTTTTAGGCTTACTCTTACCGTTGACGATATAAAAGGCTTAATGGAAATAGAAAAGGTTGCAAAAAGCCTAAAAAAGCACGTAAAAGTACACGTCGCTTATAATACGGGTATGAATAGGCTTGGTGTAGACGGTATAAAAGACCTTAAAAAGTTGTTAGATAAGGCAAAAGGTTGCGAGTTTGTCAAAATTAGTGGTTTTTATTCGCACTTTGGGTGTCCTGAAAACGATAAAATGCTAAATCAAACACTCGATAAGTTTTTGCTTGCAAATAAAGTAGTTAAAGGTTATAATAATAAGGTAATAAGTCATATATCGGCAAGCGGTGGCTTTTTAAAGGGCGTTTATCTCGATATGGTAAGGATAGGGATTTTGCTTTACGGCTATAAACCGTTTAAGTCATTTGAAATTTCCGTTAAGCCTATTATGAAAGTTTATTCGCACGTAGTAAAATCGCGCGTACTAAATAAGGGCGAGCGCTGTATGTACGGAAAAGTAAAAAGCGATAAACTGCGACCAATATCCATAGTTCGCGTAGGGTATGCGGACGGGTTTTTTAGAAAACAAGTTAAAGGTCAGTTTAACAACCGCTGTATGGATTTAACCGCGGTGAGTTTTATTAAAGGGCACAAAGTGTGCGTTCTAAAAAATGCCGATAGTTTGGCGAAAAAATACAATACTATTAGTTATGAAATACTGTCTCGGGCAACGACTCGGGCGGAGAAAAAATATATAAGGTAAAATTTATGTGGTCTTACGTTAAAAATATTCTTTTAGGATATATATACCTAGTTTTTATGGGCATGATTGCTTGGGGCATCTCTTACGTTGGAAGCACGGCGGCGGAATTCGCAGTGTGTTTTGTAAACGTTGGGTTTTATTGCTTCGTTATGTGGTATAACCTTTATAAAGAAGGTGAAGCCGCGATGAACACGAGATATTCAAACGATTTAGAACGAGAATACATGGTAAGGACGGGCTTTGTTCGTAAACTTAAAATCCACGAAGAATATAAGTCGTGGAAGGGCTTTTTAATGGGTGGATACGTATGCTTACCCCTTGTTCTTTTAATGATTTTGCACTTAATTTTAGGAACTACCTTAGGTCCAGAG
Source organism: uncultured Eubacteriales bacterium (assembly GCA_905211955.1). Classification (GTDB taxonomy): domain Bacteria; phylum Bacillota; class Clostridia; order Christensenellales; family Borkfalkiaceae; genus UBA1259. The sequence goes on from CAJMCT010000024.1 coordinate 4,054, forward strand.
TATAACGGTGGCGGTGTTGCAGCAGGCGTTATGTACCTTGGTTTTTATTGGCTATACGCAGTATTTATGGTAAGTGGCAGTGGAACGGTGACTGCAATGAGTTGGGGTGGATACTTTATCTTGCTCTACGCAGTTATAATAATACTTGCTACTTTTGGCATCGCGTATATCGTGGGCGGAAGAAAAGCCGTTCGTCAACGCGAAATGATTAAGGACAGACACAAACAAATTTACGGAGAGTAGAACTTGCGTATAGTTAGCGGAAAGTTTAGGGGGCGCACCCTTTTAACGTTTGACGGGTTTGATATTCGTCCTACGTCAGATAAGGTTAGGGAAAGCCTTTTTAACATACTTCAATTTAAAATTCCCGACTGTGATTTTTTAGATTTATACTGCGGTACGGGGGCTATGGGCATAGAAGCCTTATCTCGCGGAGCAAACTACGTTTTGCTTAACGACCTAAATCGAGATAGTATTATGCTCGCAAAAAAGAATATTGAAAAGATTGGAAACCCCGAAGGTATAGAAGTCGTAAAATCGGACGCTTGCGCCCTTTTGGATACGACCGCTAAACGTTTTGACGTGGTGTATATTGACCCCCCTTACAAGGGCGGTTTTAACGTTATTTCGGTTGAAAAATCAAAAAGGGTGTTAAAAGACGACGGAATTATAATTTTAGAGAGTGAAACACCTTTTGAAGAAAGTATTTTGGGATTAAAAAAATACGATCAAAGAAAGTATGGTAGAGCATACTTAACCTTTTTTAAGAGAGAAGAAAAATGAAAACGTGCGTTTTTGCAGGAACGTTCGACCCGTTTACGGTCGGGCATGAAGAAATAGTATTAAAAGCGCTTAAGAGTTATGATAAGGTTATCGTCGTGATAGGCGTAAACCCTGAAAAAGCGCCAACTTTTTCTTTAAGCGATAGAATAGAGTTTATTAAAGATACCTTTAAGGGAAACGATAAGGTAGAAGTAGAATTCCACGAAGGGCTTATGATGGACTATATGAAAATGAAGGGGTATACCGAGTATATAAGGGGTATCCGTGACGACCAAGATTTAGAGTACGAAAATATAATGAAAAGGAACAATTTGTCCTTTAACCCTTCGGTAAACACGGTGTTTATAAAGTGCGACAAACCCTTTTCTAAAATTAGTTCGAGTATGATAAGAAGTAAACTTGAAAACGGAGAAAGCGTCGAAGAGTATTTGCCTAAAAACTCGGCGCAAAAAATTATATCCGCGTTTAGAAAAAAATAGGCGCAAAGATAGAGGCTAAAACAAAATTTATAACCGCAGTAAGAAGTTTTACTAAACTAAATACGGCGGTTTTTATTTTTGCATTTTTTAAGTAAGCCATAGACTGCGCTATAACGGAAACCCCGCCAAACCCACATAAAAGGGCGCAAAAAGGAATAGTCGAAACCCCCATTTTGGATAAAATTTTAAGCCCGTTCGTGCATTCTAAAAGCCCAATCGATACGCCCTTTGCAAGCGCTTCGTTTCCGCATAGAGTTTTAATTAAAAAAACTATAGGTTTAAGCGCGTTTGTAGACCAAAGTATTTGGGAAAGGAGCGAAAACAAAGTTATTATTCCGCCTATGGTAAGTACGGAAATAACTGAATTTTTAACCGTTTGATAAAAAGACAAGTCCCCTTTTTGTAGTTTAAGATTAGAAGAATCGCTTGGCTTATCTTTTCTTTTGTAAAAGGAAAATATAAAGCCCAAAATGATAGAAGAAGTTAAAGTTATAAAGAACAAAAACACACCTATAAGTACGTTATTAAACATTACACCGCCTACCCCAGATATTAAAAACATAGGGGAAGGGGTAGAGCAGAAAGCCGAACTTCTAACTGCTTCCGTTTGAGAGATATATCCCTTCTCGTGTAGGTCGGAAATGATTTTAGCGCCTATTGGGTATCCGGAAATTAGCCCTAAGATAAAAGCAAAGGCACACGCGCCGTTTACCCTAAACACCCTTTTAGTGATGGGCGAAAGTTTAAGAGATAGCGCGGTTGTTATAGATAGGTTAGAAAGTATTGTCGTTATAAATAGGTACGGAAAAAGGGTAGGCAACACGCAGGTTATAAAAAGCAAAAGACCTTGATTTACCGCGTTTACGTATCCTTTACCAATCACCAATAAAAAGCATAGCGCAGTCATTAGTAGAAAGGTTAAATATTCGCAAAAATTTTCTTTTAAATTCTTCATAATATTATCCTTAAATATTATTAGTGCTTGAAAAAAAATATGCGATATGTTAAAATAAACGTATGGATTTATTTGACTTAGCAAAAGACCAAAACAAAAGTGTTCCGCTTGCGGAAAGAATGCGTGCAAGAAGCCTAAAAGAGTTTATTGGGCAAAACCATATCGTCAGTGAAACGAGCTTGCTTTCGCGCGCCATAAAACTAGATAGACTAGGCAGTTGTATATTTTGGGGGCCACCCGGTTGTGGTAAAACAACCCTTGCAAACGTTATAGCGTCGTCAACCGACAATAACTTTGTAAAATTAAACGCGGTAAGCAGTGGTGTTTCAGACGTTAAAAAGGTAGTGGAAGATGCAAAAAACAATCTAAGATTATACGGAAAAAAGACCTATCTTCTTTTAGACGAGTGTCACCGTTTTAACAAAACCCAAAGCGACAGTTTGCTTCCTGCAATAGAGCAAGGTGATATAATTTTTATTGGCTCTACCACCGAAAACCCATACGCGTCCATGACGCCGGCAATAGTTTCAAGGTGCAGGGTTTTTGAACTTAAAAGATTAAATGAAGACGAGATATACGGTGCGTTAAAAAACGCGCTAGTTGATAAAGAAAGGGGGCTTGGCGCATACGATTTAGTTTGCGATGAAGACGCGCTTATGCACATAGCGAGAATTTCGGCAGGCGACCTTCGTGTTGCGTATAATGCCTTAGAACTTGCGGTGCTTACTACTAACCCCGAAAAAGACGGCAAAATTCACGTTAAACTAAAAGACGCTGAAGAATCGATACAGCAAAAAGCCTTGTCTTTTGACGAACAAATGTATTATGATATGCTATCGGCATTTTGTAAAAGTTTAAGGGGTAGCGATGCGGACGCAGCGCTATACTATATGCAAAGGCTTATTAAGGGTGGGTGCGATCCGCTACTTATTGCTAGAAGACTTGTTGTACACTCAGCCGAAGACGTAGGGCTTGCAGACCCCAATGCGCTAGTTATTGCAACCAACGCGCTTTTGGCTTTTGAGAAGTTAGGGCTTCCCGAAGGGTTAATTCCTTTGTCCGAAGCAATAATTTATGTGTGCGAAGCCGAAAAATCTAATTCGGTAGTCGAAGCGATGTATAGCGCGGAAGAAGATGCGGTAAAAATAAAAGACGATACCGTTCCGCCACACCTTAAAAACTCGGTGTATGCTTCAAAAGAAGATAAGATGCTTTCAATGGGGTATAAATACCCGCACGACTACGGCGGATACGTAGACCAACAGTACTTGCCCGATAGTCTTAAAGGGAAAAAGTACTATATCCCGAAAGACAACGGCTACGAAAACACCATTAAGCAAATAAGAATTAAAAAAGGCAAAAAGAATTAAAGGACGAAATTATGGACTACGCAATAAAACTTTCAAATGAATTTAAGATTAGATATGACTATGCAAACAACATTATAAACTTAATAGACGAAGGCAACACGATTCCTTTTATCGCAAGGTATAGAAAAGAAATGCACGGCTCTTGCGACGACCAAGTTTTAAGAGAGTTTGCCGATAGACTTAAATATTTAAGAAATTTAGAAAAAAGAAAGGAAGAAGTAGTATCTTCTATCACCGAACAGGGTAAAATGACCGATGAGATTGCAATCGCTTTGGCAAAAGCCGAAACGATGACCGAAGTTGAAGATATTTATCGCCCGTATAAACAAAAAAGAAAAACGCGTGCAAGCGTGGCTATTGAAAAGGGACTTCAAGGTCTTGCCGATATAATTTTGGCGCAAGACGAAAGCGTAAACCTAAACGAAGAAGCATCAAAGTTTATCAATCCCGAAAAGGAAGTTTTAACCGTAGATCAAGCGGTAGCAGGGGCATTAGATATTATTGCTGAAACAGTATCTGATAGCGCTGAACTTAGAAAAACGCTCCGCGCACGCCTTAACGAAGAAGGTCAAATTTCTTGCAAACTTTTGGAAAACGAGAACTCAAAAACATACGATATGTATGCCGAATTTTCCGAAAATATCAGCAAAATTCCTTCGCATAGAATTCTTGCTATCAACCGTGGCGAAAATGAAGAGTGTTTAAGGGTAAATATCGTTTGTGACGAAGAAAAGTTTATAGATATTTGTAAAAGTTATTTTGTAAAGGGTTCTAACCCCCTTTCCGAAAAGGTTTCGCTTGCATGTGCCGATGCGTTTGATAGACTAATCTTCCCATCGATTGAAAGAGAAGTAAGAAGCGAACTTACCGACAAGGCAAACGAACAAGCAATAAAAATGTTTGAAGTAAACCTTCGTCCGCTCCTTTTACAACCCCCGCTAAAAGGCAAAGTAATTTTAGGGCTAGACCCCGCTTATAGAACGGGTTGTAAGATTGCTGTAATCGATAGCGCGGGCAACGTTTTAGATACTACCGTCGTTTATCCCACGCCACCGCAAAACAAGGTGGAAGAAGCCAAAAAGATTTTAATTCCGCTAATCAAAAAGCACGGTGTAAACGTTATCTCTATCGGAAACGGAACGGCAAGTAAAGAATCGGAAATCTTTGTTGTAGACCTAATAAAAGAAAGCGGACTTCCTATTTCCTATGCGGTGGTTAACGAAGCGGGCGCTTCGGTTTATAGTGCATCTAAACTCGGTGCGGAAGAATTCCCCGAGTTTGACGTATCGCTAAGAAGTGCAGTATCTATTGCAAGACGTTTACTTGACCCGCTAGCTGAACTTATTAAGATTGACGTTAAATCTATTGGTGTTGGACAGTATCAACACGATATGCCCGAAAAAAGACTTGAAGAAGTTTTGGGCGGGGTTGTTGAAGACTGCGTAAATAGTGTAGGTGTAGACTTAAATACCGCATCACAAAGCCTTTTAACTTACGTTGCAGGCTTAAATAGCGGTATTGCTAAAAACATTTTAGAGTATAGAAAGACAAAGCGCTTTGAATCTCGTGAAGAACTATTAAAGGTTAAAAAACTTGGCGAAAAAGCGTTCACCCAATGTGCAGGCTTTTTAAGAATAGTTGGCGGTTCAGTTTTAGATAACACCGCAGTTCACCCCGAAGATTATAAGGGAGTAGAACTACTTCTTAAAGAAACGGGTTATACCCTTAATGACGTAGAAAAGGGCAACTTAGGAGAACTTAAAGCAAAGATAGACGTAGTGGGCTACAAAGCGCTTGCCGAAAAAATCGGTTTGGGCGAGCCTACCCTTCGCGATATAGTGGACGAACTTTTAAAACCGGGTAGAGATATCCGTGAAACCTTACCAAAGCCCGTGCTTAGATCCGACCTTTTAGAACTTAAAGACTTAAAAGAAGGTATGGAACTAACGGGAACGGTTAGAAACGTTATAGATTTTGGTGTGTTCGTTGATATTGGCGTTCACCAAGACGGTTTGGTGCATATCTCTCAAATATCAGATAACTTTATCAAGCACCCGTCCGACGCGTTAAAGGTTGGCGACGTGGTTAAGGTTAAAGTACTTGGCGTTGACACCGTAAAGAAGAAAATTTCTTTAACAATGAAAACAAGCGAATTGCCACACGGATTAGCAGTAGGCAATCAAAAAACGGATAGGGAAAGAAAACAAGGTAGAATTAACGCCGAGAAAAAGAGAGAAGAAAAGCAACTTTCTCAAGAACAGTTAAAAGAACTTTTAATGAAAAAGTTTGGTAGATAAAAAATAAAAATCAAGGAGAATATATTATGGCAAGAATGGTACTTAACGAAACCAGTTATTTTGGCGCAGGTTGTAGAAACGAACTATTGACTGAATTAAATAAAAGGTCAATGAAAAAAGCCTTCATCGTTTCCGATGCCGACTTAGTAAAATTCGGCGTTGTAAAAATGGTGACCGACGTTTTAGATAAGGGAAATATCGAATACACTTGTTTTTCGGACGTAAAGGCAAACCCCACGATTGCAAACGTTAAGAACGCACTTAGCGCGTTTAAGGCATTTAACCCCGACGTTATTATTGCTATCGGTGGCGGAAGTTGTATAGACACCGCAAAGGCTGTTGGTATTATCGTAAACAACCCCGACTTTGCTGACGTTAAAAGTTTAGAAGGCGTTGCCGATACTAAAAACAAAGCCTTCCCAACCATTTGCTTTGCAACGACTAGCGGAACGGCTGCGGAAGTGACCATCAACTACGTTATAACCGATGAAGAAGCAGGTAGAAAACTCGTTTGCGTTGACCCTAACGATATACCTATGATCGCGTTTAACGATGCGGAAATGATGATGAGTATGCCAAAAGGTTTAACCGCATCTACCGGTATGGACGCGTTAACCCACGCAATCGAAGGTTATATTACTTTGGGCGCAAACCCCGTTTCAGACCTTCTTTGCTGGAATAGTATAAAGTTTATTGCGGACAATTTAAGAGATGCCGTAAAAGATGGTTCTAACGCAGTTGCAAGAGAAGGTATGGCATACGGCTCTTACGTTGCAGGTATGGCATTTTCTAACGTAGGCTTAGGAATAGTTCACTCTATGGCACACCCCTTAGGCGCAAGGTTCGACGTGCCCCACGGTGTTGCTAACGCATTACTTCTTCCTTACGTTATGGAGTATAATAAAAATGCTTGTCTTAAAAAGTATGGCGACATAGCACGCGCTATGGGTGTTGATATTAAGGGCATGACCGAGTTAGAAGCCGCAAATAGCGCTATCGAAGCGGTTAAAAAATTATCTTTAGATATAGGTATTCCGCAAACTATTAAAGAACTTAAAAAACGCGGTACAGACGAAGTTCTTATCAAAAAAGACGATTTAAAACAACTAAGCAAAGACGCGTTTATCGACCCGTGCACGGGCGGAAACCCAAGACAAACTTCAGTAGAAGACATCTTAGAACTTTACAATATCGCATACTAACCTAAATTTTAATAAGTCAAAGCCGACCTAAAAACAAGGTCGGCTTTAATTTTTCCCATTTACTTGATTTTATTCTTATAAAATGCTATTATGTAATTGCTTTAATTTACTAAAAAAAGGAAACTATCATGAAAAAAGTTTTGGGATTGATAATTCTATCAATAATGCTTGTGCTATCCGCGTTCGGTTTATCCGCCTGCGGACACGAACATGCTTACGTAGACACCGTAGTTGCGCCTACTTGTGTAGATAAGGGATATACCTTACATAAGTGCGAGTGTGGTGAAAGTTATACCGACACTGAAGTAAACGCCTTAGGACACGATTTTGGCGACTACGTTTCGGATAATAATGCAACGTATACAAGTGACGGTACAAAGACTGCCACCTGTAAACGTAGCGGTTGTACTGCTACCGATACGGTTAGTGATGATGGCAGTATGTTAGAGAGTTATATTTCTTTCAAAACTCTTAACGTAGAAGGTACAGATGCAAGCATAGTTCTTCCTAATGCAACAACAAGTTTTGACTTTAAGGAAGAAATAAATAAGATAGGTGTGGCAGACTTTGTTGTTTCTTTAGACGAGTTTGCACAAGTTCCTATCATAACAAAAACTGTTTCTCTTGCCGAAGGCAACAATACCATTTACGTGTTTGAAACGGTTGGGGAATCAATTAAAAAGTATACTGTAGTAATACGTAGAAAGCCCATGTACACGGTATCATTTAACACGATTGACGGTACGGTGATAGCGCCCCAAGAAATAGAAGAAGGCTATACCGCAACTATGCCGACTACTATACCAGTAAGAGAAGGCTACAACTTTACTGGTTGGGAATTTGACTTTGATACTATAATTATTGGCGACGTTATCGTAAATGCACAATGGAATTACTTTACCGTTAAAACGTCCACTACTGATAGTTTGGCGGGTAGTTATTCTATACATAATTTTACCAAGGTTTCAGCTGGTGAAACTGTCAATCTAACCGCAACTGCAAACGCAGGGTATAACTTTATAGGTTGGTATGACGAAAATGGTTTAGTTTCTTCAAACGCAAACTACTCGTTTGAAATGGGTGAAGAAAACGTAGTGCTTACTGCTAAGTGGAATTACTTTACGGTGACGACGAAAACGTTTGATGCGGAAGCAGGTACTTATACAGTTTATAATAATACAAAAATCTCGGTTGGTGAAACTGTCACATTAACCGCAACTGCAAACGCAGGATACAACTTCGTATGTTGGGCTAAAGGCAGTGAATTAGTTTCAAGAGATGTAAACTATTCGTTTGTAATGTCAGAAGAAAACGTAGTGTTTACCGCAATATGGAATTACTTTACGGTGACAACTAGCACCAATTTGCAAGGTGCAGGAACTTATTCTACATACAACAACACAAAAATCTCGATTGGCAAAACTGTCAATTTAACTGCAACAACTAATAATGGATATAATTTCTTAGGTTGGTATAATGGGGAAGATTTGGTTTCTTCAAACGCAAACTACTCGTTTGAAATGACTGAACAAAACGTAGTTCTTACTGCTAAGTGGAACTATTTTACCGTGACAACTAGCACCAATTTGCAAGGTGCAGGAACTTATTTTACATACAACAACAAAAAAATCTCGGTTGGTGAAACTGTCACGTTAACCGCAACTGCAAACGCAGGGTATAACTTTATAG
>CAJMCT010000025.1 GCA_905211955.1 uncultured Eubacteriales bacterium
CTAATTGTAATTCCGCTTTGCGCTATCTTTTTCTTGCTTGGCGATAATTTAGGGTTCTTGTTTGCCGATGAACGTTCCTTGCCAATATTTTTAATACTACTTCCGGGGCTAATATTTACGTCCGTTTACTCGGTATTGCGCGGTGTGTTTTGGGGCAACAAAGACTTTTTGCCATACTCGGTTATAGAACTTCTTGAAGAAATTTGTATGATTATCGTGGGGATAATCTTAATTAGTAGAGCAAAAGACGTTTTTAGCGGTGCAATGGGCGCGGGTATAGCGGTGCTTTGTTCGTATATATTTTCCTTTTCACTTGCGACGTTTACCTTCTTTTTTAGGAAGAACAAAATTAAAAACCCTAAGGGAGAGTTTAAGCCTTTATTAAAGTCGGCAACCCCCGTCACCGCAATGCGAACGGCAAACTCGCTTATAACGTCGCTAGTTTCTATAATACTTCCGCTAAGGCTTATCAGTGCGGGGTTTTCTTCTTCGCAGGCAATGAGTGCGTACGGCGGTGCGGTAGGGCAAACCTTTCCTATACTTTCTATACCGACAATGTTAATCGGCTCGTTCGTATTAGTTTTAACGCCAACTCTTTCTGAAAATTTTTATAAGGGGAAAGTCAAAGAGTTAAAGGTCGATTTAGAAAAAGCCGTAAAGTTTACGGTGTTCGTTTCAACTATTTTCGTTCCCGTGTTTTTCGTTTGCGGTGAAGAAATAGGCATACTAATTTTCGATAGTCACGAAAGTGGCAAGTATCTTTCGGTGTCCGCAATACTCGCTATATTTATGAGCGTTTCTTCAATCACTACTAGTATTCTTAACTCTATGGGTATGGAACATAAAACGCTTTTATACTTTATAGTCGGCGCACTTTTAATGCTAATATGCGTTATAGTTTTGCCAAAATATTTAGGAATATATTCGCTACTTTTAGGCTTTTTCTTAGTCTATGCTATAACGACTGTTTGCAACCTTTACTTAATAAATAAAACGTGCAAAGAAAAGCCTAAAACGTTAAGATTTTTTACCTACTCGTTTATATTCATACTACCGACTGTTCTTTTAGGGTTAATGCTTGAAAAACTTTTACTTCCTATACTTGGTAGCCTTTTAACCTTGTTTGCGGTTGGCGGAATACTCGTAGTATTTATAACCCTTTTATATTTTGGCTTCAATCTTATATCGATAGAATATATAAAATCAAAAATGCCAATAAAAAGGCACAAAAAAAGGTCCGCTAATTAGCGAACCTTTTTATTTATAGTTTTATTATTTGCATTCTTCAGCCTTGCCAGCGCAACCTAAAACGTTAACGAGTTTGTGTCTAACGATTTCTTTAATGTTAGCACGTGCGGGTTTTAAGTATTCTCTGGGGTCGAACTTGTCAGGATGTTCGTTGTAGAACTTTCTGATAGTACCGGTCATTGCTAAACGTAAGTCAGAGTCGATGTTGATTTTGCAAACTGAAAGGGTTGCAGCTTCACGGAGTTGTTCTTCGGGAACACCGATAGCATCGGGCATCTTACCGCCGTTGTCGTTAACCATTTTAACGTAGTCTTGGGGAACGGAAGAAGAACCGTGTAATACGATGGGGAATCCGGGAAGTTTTTCAGAAACTGCCTTTAAGATGTCGAAACGAAGTGCAGGGGGAACTAAGATACCCTTTTCGTTTCTGGTGCATTGTTCGGGCTTAAACTTATAAGCGCCGTGAGAAGTACCGATAGCGATAGCGAGTGAGTCAACACCGGTTCTTTCAACGAATTCGATAACTTCTTCGGGTTTGGTGTAAGATTCAGCGCCGTGTTCAACCTTAACGTCGTCTTCAATACCTGCTAAAGTTCCGAGTTCGCCTTCAACGGTGATGTATCTGCCACGAGCAGCAACGTCGTGAGCGTAGTCAACAACCTTTTTGGTAAGTGCTACGTTTTCTTCGAAGGGAAGGTGGCTTCCGTCAATCATAACTGAAGTGAATCCGCCGTCGATAACTGCTTTACAGGTTTCGAAGTCAGGACCGTGGTCTAAGTGTAAAACGATCGGAATATCGGGGCATTCCAAAACTGCTGCTTCTACGAGTTTAACTAAATAGGTGTGGTTAGCGTATGCTCTTGCACCCTTAGATACTTGTAAAATTACAGGAGCGTTTTCTTCTTTACAAGCTTCGGTAATGCCTTGAACGATTTCCATGTTGTTTACGTTGAAAGCGCCGATTGCATAGCCGTTCTTGTATGCCATTTCGAACATTTTCTTTGAGTTTACTAATGCCATAATATAGCCTCCAAATAATAAATAAAAAATTTTTCTTGTTTTACTTTCGAGCGATTGCCCGATTTTCTACGAATAATATTATATACTGTTTTTGTCAAATAAGCAAATATTTTTCAATTTTTCTATAAAATACTTTATAATTTTAGTATAAAGTTGTATAATATCTTAGAAAATCATAGCATAGAGGCAAATTATGACTGATGAAAGAATAAAAAAGTTAGCAAAAGTTTTAATCAACTATTCTTGCGCGCTCAAAAAAGGCGAAAAGGTTTTAATCGAAGCAAAAGGTATTTCTCACGAACTCGTTAACGAACTTATAAAGGAAGCGTATAGAGTTGGCGCATATCCTTTTGTAGAACTTTTCGATAACCGCGTGACGAGAGAACTCTTGATGGGGCAAAGTATAGAACACGCAAAACTTAAAGCCAAGTTTGATTCTTTCCGTATGGCAGAGATGGATGCGTATATCGGTATTAGGGGCGGTGAAAACTGCAACGAGTTATCTGACGTTCCCGACGAAAATTTAAGGATTGACAGCGAATACTATTCGCACCCCGTTCACCACGAGATTAGGGTTAAGAAAACCAAATGGGTGGTTCTAAGATACCCAAATCAAGGTATGGCAAGTCAAGCGGGTATGAGTACCGAAGCGTTTGAAAACTTTTACTTTGACGTTTGCACGCTAGATTATTCCAAAATGGATAGGGCGATGGACGCGCTAAAATCTCGCCTTGATAAAGCCGACAAGGTTAGAATAATAGGAAAAGGCACGGATATTAGTTTTTCTATCAAGGGAATAGGTAGTAAAAAGTGTTCGGGGGAAAGGAATATTCCCGACGGAGAAATTTACACCGCACCAGTTAAAAATAGCGTAAACGGGGTTATAACTTATAACGCGCCGTCCGTAGAACAAGGCTTCCGCCACGAAAACGTTTGCCTTACCTTTAAGGACGGAAAGATTATAGATGCAAAATCTAACGATACCGAAAAACTAAACGCAATCTTAAATACCGACGAAGGCGCAAGATATATAGGCGAGTTTGCTTTTGGCGTAAACCCGTATATAGTAAAGCCTATGGGGGATATTTTATTTGACGAGAAAATATCGGGTTCAATCCACTTTACCCCCGGTTGCTGTTATGACGATGCGTTTAACGGAAACGTTTCGGCAGTGCATTGGGACTTAGTGTATATTCAAACAAAAGAGTACGGCGGTGGCGAAATTTATATAGACGGAGAACTAATTAGAAAGGACGGACTATTCGTTCCGGACGATTTAAAGTGTTTAAACCCCGAAAATTTAAAATAACCTTAAAAAAATATTTGACTTAAAATACAAATAAAGATATAATATTTAAGAAAAAATAATAAAAAACGTTTTTTGGAGGACATAAATTATGTCAAAAGTAACAAAAGTTGCAATTAACGGTTTCGGCCGTATCGGTCGTCTTGCATTCAGACAAATGTTCGGTGCTGAAGGCTATGAAGTAGTTGCTATCAACGACTTAACCAGTCCTGAAATGCTCGCTCACCTTCTTAAATACGACACCATGCAAGGCAATTACGTTGCACAAGGTCACACCGTAGAATCTACCGAAGATTCTATCATCGTTGACGGAAAGGAAATCAAGATTTCTAAATGTGCAAACGCTGCAGAATGCCCCTGGGCTCAATATGACGTAGACGTAGTTTTAGAATGTACCGGTTTCTACACCGCAAAGGCTAAAGCACAAGCACACATTGATGCAGGCGCTAAAAAGGTAGTTATCTCTGCACCTGCAGGCAACGACCTTCCCACCATCGTTTACAACGTAAACCACAAGTCTTTAACCGCTGACGACAAGATTATTTCTGCTGCATCTTGCACCACCAACTGTCTTGCTCCTATGGCTAAAGCACTTAACGACTATGCTCCCATCCAATCTGGTATCATGACCACCGTTCACGCTTATACCGGTGACCAAATGATTCTTGACGGACCCCAAAGAAAGGGCGACAAGAGAAGATCAAGAGCAGGCGCTATGAACATCGTTCCCAACTCTACTGGTGCTGCTAAAGCAATCGGCTTAGTTATCCCCGAACTCAACGGCAAGCTTATCGGTGCTGCTCAACGTGTACCTACCGCTACTGGTTCAACCACTATCCTTATCGCAGTTGTTAAGGGTAAAGACGTTACCAAGGAAGGCATCAACGCTGCTATGAAGGCACAAGCTACCGAATCTTTCGGATACAACACTGATGAAATCGTTTCTTCTGACGTAATCGGTATGAGATATGGCTCACTTTTCGATGCTACTCAAACCATGGTTTCTAAGATTGACGACGATACTTATCAAGTACAAGTTGTTTCTTGGTACGATAACGAAAACTCTTACACCAGCCAAATGGTTAGAACCATTAAGTATTTCTCTGAAATCTAATAGAGTTATAAAAAAGAGTTTAAGGCGTTTGCAATTTGCAAACGCCTTTTTTATTTTATACGTATTTCAGTTTGTAGTTTGGTTTAAGTTTCCATTGCAGCAACAGTTATTGTTGTTAAACAAGTTGTTTAAGCACCCCGTAGTAGTTGATAGTAGTGCTAAAAGTAATAATAACTGGGTTGTTGATATGGTGTTGTTATTCACAAGTAAAAACAAAAGTGCAATCAGTACTAAATTGCTAGAATTCATATTTTTACCTCCTATTTTACAAAATATGCGAAAGAAACTATTTTTGCGCCAAACCCTTGCAAATTTTATTAAAAAATTAGTTATATAATAAGTGTACATTTATTATATGAAAGGGGAAAGTACTTTATGAAAGAAGTTTTGCTTGACAGAAGATTGCAATCAATGGTAAAAGATTACGTGCCAAAGGGTGAGATTTTAGACGATCTCGTTTGTTTTTTCTCTATCTTTTCCGACTATACAAGATTACGTATGATTTCGGCGCTTGCCATATCCGAAATGTGCGTAAGCGACATATCTAGTTTATTAGAACTAAACCAAACCACCGTGTCCCACCAACTAAGGCTACTTAAAAACTTAAACGCGGTAAAAACCTCTCGTCAAGGCAAAGTGGTGTTCTATTCGCTAAGAAACGATACTTTAAACGAAGTTTTACTTAAAGGTGTGGAATTTTTAGGCTATTAATAATTGAAAAATACTAGAAAATCGTATATAATCAATATATGGGCGTTATAGAAGACAAATTAAAACTTTTGCCAACCGACCCCGGCGTTTACGTTATGCAAAATGCGGACGGGGAAGTTATCTACGTCGGCAAGGCAAAAAACCTTAAAAACAGGGTAAGGCAATATTTTTTCAATAGCGTAAAAACCGAAAAGGTTATGGCGATGGTAAAAAACATAGCCGACTTTTACTATATAATCGCCCCGACGGAGATAGACGCGCTATCTTTAGAAAATAACCTTATAAAAAAATATAAGCCAAGGTATAACATTTTACTTAAAGACGATAAGACTTATCCTTACGTAAAAGTAAACCTTAAAGAAAACTTCCCCACCTTTTCGGTGACGAGAAGAATTAAAAAAGACGGTGCAAAATATTTTGGGCCGTTTATGGGCGGTGTTTCTGTTAACAGCGTTTTAGAGATTATAAACTTAGCGTTTGGTATTCGACCTTGCGATAAAAAGTTAAACCCTGATAAACCCATTAAGCCGTGTTTGAATTACCACATAAAAAAGTGCAACGGACCGTGCGCCAACTTAATATCTATTAAAGATTATAAAGAAAGGGTGCAAGGCGCAATAGACTTTTTATCGGGCGATACTTCGGCTACCGAAAAACTTCTAAAAGAAAAAATGCAATTAGCATCGGATAACGAGGAGTTTGAGATTGCCTTAAAGTATAGGGACAACCTTTTAAGTTTAGAAAAAATCAAGCAAAAAAGAATAACTTCATTAAACAAGTTTATTAATTCTGACGTAATTGCTTATAAGTCTAACGGCATATATTCGGCAGTCAACCTTTTAATCGTTAGAAGTGGAAGAATGCTTGGCGGAAAACACTTTTCTTTCGAGAGTTCGGCTTTTTCTGACGGTGAAGGGTTAAGACAGTTTATAATGCGTTATTATCAAAACGGAAAGGATATTCCCGACGAGATAATTTGCAAAACTGACGTTGAAGACGAACTCGCGCTTAAAGAATATTTAAAAGCCACCCACGGCAAAGCGGTTGATATAATCGTGCCTAAAATGGGTGTCAGAAAACAACTCGTAGACATGGCGGAAGCCAACGCAAACGAGCACTTAAACGTAGCGGTAGATAGGGTTAAGCATAAAAAAGATATGACTATTACCGCTTGCGAGCGATTAAAAGAAATACTTTCTCTAAAAAACTATCCTAAGCGTATGGAATGCTACGATATATCTAACATTAGCGGTGTAGATAAAGTAGGCAGTATGGTAGTATTCTACGATGGCGAGGCTGCGCGCGATTTTTACCGTAGGTTTAAGATAAAGACCTTTGAAGGTGCAGACGATTTTAGAAGTTTACAAGAAGTTTTAAGAAGAAGGTTTGCACGCTTAAAAAGCGACCCGGAATCTTTCCCAAAACCCGACCTTATGGTGATAGATGGCGGAAAAGGACAACTATCGAGTGTTAAGGAAGTGTTTGACGAGCTTCAAATAGAAGGGATAGACCTTATTTCTCTTGCCGAACGTGACGAAGAAATATTTACGGTGGGGAATAGTGACCCCGTGGTACTTCCTAAGCGCGACTATTGTTTAAGAATGCTCCAAAGAATAAGAGACGAAGCGCACAGGTTTGCTATAACTTACCATAGAAGTTTGCGTTCTAAACGCGCGCTATCTTCGGTGCTTGACGGGGTAAAAGGACTTGGAAAGATAAAAAAACAAGCGCTTCTTTCTAGATTTAAGGATATAGGCGGTATTGCCGGCGCTAAAAAAGAAGACCTTATGCAAGTAGAAGGCATTGGCGAAAACATTGCTATTGCCATATTAGACACACTAAAGAGAGAAGGTATATAATGAAATACGATTTAGTAATTTCCGATTACGACGGAACGCTTGGCGACGGAAGTGTCGTTAGCAAGGAAAATATAGAAGCGATAAACCGATTTGTAGAAAAGGGCGGTAAGTTCGTTATTTGTACGGGTAGAATGTTTACGTCTATTCGTGCAATTTGTATGCATTACGGCATTAAAGGTATAATCGCATCTTACCAAGGCGCGAGAATAGACGATATAGAAACGGCAAAAAGTTATCTATCCGGCGGTCTTGATAACGACGTTGCGATAGAAGTAGCAAAAGAGTTTAAAAAAGAAGGCATACGTCCTACCACTTTCTTAAACGACGTTTTATACTATGAAGAACACTCCCCTTACGTAGACTTTTACTTGAACACGAAAATCGTAGAGATAAAGCAGGTTGACAGTTTGCCTGACCTTATCAAAAACGACGGCGGAAAAATCGTAAAGATTAACGGCGTATGTTTAGAAGAAACGGCAAGGCGTTTAACACCCGAGTTTAATAAGCGTTTTAACGGGAAGGTAATCTTTAATAACGGTGGGCCTAACCTTATAGAAGCGATTAGTCCCAAATTTAGTAAGGGTATGGCGGTAAAATATTTATGTGAATACTTTAACGTGCCGTATTCTAAAACGCTCGTTATTGGTGATTCTACTAACGATATAGAACTACTTAACGGCGATTGGTACGGCGTTGCGGTTGGCGATGCGAGAGAAGAACTTAAAAAAATTGCTGACGAAATAACCGTTCCTTTTAAAGAACACGCGGTTAAGTTTATACTTGAGAAATATTGTTTATAATACTTAGGAAAAGGTGAAATAATGGAAGAAGTAATACTTGATAATATTGAAAAAATAAAGACCTTGCCACTTATTCCGCTTCGTGGCAAAGTACTTTTCCCAAAAACTATATTAAATTTTGACATCGGTAGACCTATATCCGTAAAGGCGGTATCGGTTGCAACCGAAACTAATAGTGAAGTTTTTATATCCGCGCAAAAGAACGCGTTTATCGACGCGCCTAAAAAAGGCGATATTTGCGAAATTGGAGTAATAGCAAAGATAAAGCAACTTATAAAACTTCCTAACGGCAACGTAAAACTCAACGTCTTTGCCGAAAAGAGAGCAAGAATATTAAACTTTGTTTCTACTACGGGGTATTATTCCGTTCAGGTAGAAGAACTCCCTTATACGGTTAATGCCGAAGAAGACGAAATTGAAGCGTACTTTAGAGTCGCTAAGAACGCTTTTTACGAATACACGCTTTTTGATAAGAGAATTACCAAAGAGATGATTAAAACCATAGTCGATATAACCGACGTTAACGAGTTTATCGATAACGCAATGTCGGTAATCACTTTCAAGGAAAGTGAAGTTCAAGACGTGTTGAAAGAAAGCGATACCTTAGAAAGACTTAAACTCTTTGAGAAACTCTTTTCGAGAGAACTTTCTATTGCAAAACTTGAAAAGAAGATTAGTGGTAAAGTTAGAAACAGTATCGACAAAAGTCAAAAAGAGTTTTATTTAAGAGAGCAATTAAAGGCAATCCACGAAGAACTTGGCGATAACGTAGATGAAGAAAACGAACTTATCGAAAAAATCAAGGCGAAAAAACTTCCCAAAGAAATAGAAGAAAAGGCGTTAAAAGAAGTTGCACGTCTTGATAAAATCAATCCTTCTTCGCCCGATTATTCTATAATACTAAACTATCTGGACTGGCTTATTGAACTTCCCTTTAACGAATGCACGGTAGATACCGATAGCATAAGAGAAGCAAGAGAAGTTTTAGATGCCGACCATTTTGGTTTGAAAAAGGTTAAAGAAAGAATAGTCGAATATCTTTCGGTATTGCACTTAACCAAAGCCATAAAAGGACCAATACTTTGCTTTGTTGGGCCACCCGGGGTTGGTAAAACTTCGGTTGCAACGTCTATCGCTCGCGCGCTTAATAGAAAGTTCGTTCGTATGAGCCTTGGCGGTGTAAAAGACGAAGCGGAAATAAGGGGACATAGAAGAACTTACGTAGGCGCAATGCCGGGTAGAATAATATTCGGGCTTAAAAACGCGGGCACTAATAACCCTGTGTTCTTGCTTGACGAAATCGATAAATTATCGTCTGATATTCACGGAGACCCCGCCAGCGCGCTATTAGAAGTGTTAGACCCCGAACAAAACACCACGTTTAGAGATAGGTTTATGGAAATTCCTTACGACCTTTCTAAAGTTATGTTTATAACCACGGCAAACAGTGTAGATACTATTCCGTATCCACTTTTGGATCGTATGGAAATTATAGAACTTACTGGATACACCGACGAAGAAAAGGTGGAGATTGCAAAGAGATACCTTATCCCCAAACAATTAAAACAAAACGGTTTATCCGAAAAACACGCGGAAATTACCAACGATGCTATAAGGGAAATTATAGAGTGCTATACCATGGAAGCAGGTGTTAGAAACTTAGAAAGAGAAGTGGGTAGTGTTATAAGAAAGATTGCGACGCTTTTTGCCGAGCATCCAAGAACCAAAAAGCAAGTGGTTAAAAAAGAAGACGTATTTAAGTATTTAGGCGTTAAAAAACACCTTCGCGATATGACGTTAGACAGCGACGAAGTTGGTGCTGCAACGGGGCTTGCTTGGACTAGCGTGGGTGGTACGACCTTAACTATAGAAGTTAGTTTAATGCGCGGCAAGGGGGATATACTCCTTACCGGTAAACTTGGCGACGTTATGAAGGAATCTGCAAGAACGGCTATAAGTTATATAAGGGCAAACGCAGGTAAGTACGGAATTGATAGTGAAGATTTTGAGAAAAAAGATATTCACGTGCACGTTCCCGAAGGCGCAACGCCAAAAGACGGGCCTAGCGCAGGTATAACTATGGCAACCGCAATACTTTCGGCATTTACAGGTAAAAGTGTTAAATCTGGCGTTGCAATGACGGGCGAAATTACACTTCGCGGTAAGGTGTTGCCAATAGGCGGACTTAAAGAAAAGGCACTCGCAGGGTTTAGAAACGGGATAAAGACGATTATTATTCCCAAAGAAAACCAAAAAGACTTAGAAGAAATACCAAAAGAAATTCGTAAACAAATAAAGTTCGTAGTCGTTGATAACGTTGACAAGGTGTTTGAAACGGCAATCAACTTGTAAGGAAAAACATGTTAAAGATTAAAGACGCAACCTTTATTACTTCGGTTGCAAGCGAGGATAAATTTTATAAAACGGATAAGCCGATTATTGCCGTTTGCGGAAAATCTAACGTTGGTAAAAGCAGTTTAATAAATATGCTTGCTAACAAGCGTAAACTTGCTAAAACGTCCGATACACCCGGTAGAACAAGGCTTATCAATTATTTCGATTTTGGCGAGTTTGTTTTAGCCGACCTACCGGGGTACGGCTTTGCCAAGGTTAGTAAAGAAGAAAAGCAAAAATGGGCACGCCTATTAGAAACTTTTTTAGCAACCGAGCCTATTAAACTTTTGTTATCACTAGTTGATATTCGCCACGACCCCACCGAAGACGATAAAATGATGATAAACTATCTTTATCATTATCAGTTGCCTTTCGTAATCATTGCCACAAAATCGGATAAACTATCAAAAAGTAAGATAAAGCCCCAACTAAATAGAATTTCCGCTTGCCTTAGGGTCGGAATTGGGGATATGACGGCAACGAACTTTAACGGGCAAGGTAAAGACGAAGTTTTAGCACTAATCGAAAAGGCAATTTCCCTAAAAGACGAATAAAAGAAAAACAAAAAAAGCACGCAAGATTGCGTGCTTTTAGTTTTTTTATTTATAAAGGTTAGTCTTTTTTCTTTCCGTAAAGTTTGGTGCGCATGCGCGGTAGTGCCGTTTCGGCGTTTCCTAACGGCTTTAACGCGTTGCGGTAGTCGTGCTTATCGCAAAAATCGTCTAAGTCGTTTTGGACGCGTTTTAGATTTTTTACTTCTATAGATGAAAGTAGCGATAGGTAGTCTTTTTTAGCAAACCCCGCGCTACCGGCGTATTTTAATAGCATTGCGTAGTGTTTTAAGCAAAAACCTTTGCATGAAATTAAAGACTTGTAAAAATCTTTTTCGCGCATGAAAAGTTGAGCAACCGTCTTGTAGTATTTGACCATGCTTTCTTCTAACAGTTTACAAATAATACAAGAGTCTTTTTCTTTAAGCAAAAGTTCTGCTTGCTTTTTTGCTTGCCCTAAAGATTTGACTTCTTCTATACCGCTAATTATATTGCTAGTTCTCGTTGAAATTTGAAGGGCAACCGACAACTTGTTTTGGCGGTTAAAAAGCATATCGAAGTGGTTTGCACAAAACCCCGTTTTGTTGACTTTGAGTCTTGTGGTTTCTTCCATAACCGCATCGTTTAAAAACTCGTGTAAAAACTGTTCTTCGGCAACCGCTTCAATCTCGCATAGCGGACATTCGCAGTCGGTTTTAAATTTTTCTTTTATTAATCCTGTGTCTATATGGTAATTCATAAACCCATTTTAACAAAACTAGTCGGGTTTTTCAAGATATTTATTGCAAAAATAAAGTTTAGGTGTTAAAATAAATAAGATTTAATTTTCGGGGGGGGCTATTATGACTACTGAAAGAATTGATTTATATGAATATTTTGGTGTTAAAAGACCTGATGGTGGTGCGGGGTATCTAAACGTTTACGCACACTTTCAGTCCCCTGAGTATTGTGAAGGTAGAGTTCGCCCCGCAATGATAGTATTCCCTGGTGGCGGGTATCAAATGCTTTCGGATAGAGAAAAAGAGCCTATTGCTCTTGCGTTTATGGTGAACGGTTTTAATGCTTTTACCGTAGAATATTCTCTAACGCCTTTAACCTATCCCACTCAACTAATAGAAGGGGTTATGGCGGTTTTATACGTAAAACAAAATGCCGAAAAATATAATATCGATAAAGATAAAGTTGCGGGTATTGGTTTTTCGGCAGGAGGTCACCTTTTAGGCACGGTAGCCAATATGTATAATCATCAAGACGTTTTAGAAGTGCTTGGTGAAAAATGCAAATTGGCAAAACTTGATGCTTGTGTTTATAGCTATCCCGTCGTTTCGGCAGTAGACCATCCACACGTTGGTAGTATTGTGAATTTAACCGGTGGAAACGAAGAAAAGATAGCAAAAGTTTCGGTAGAAAAAAATCTTACCGAAAAATCTTGCCCTGCGTTTATTTGGACAACGGCGGACGATGCTTGCGTGCCTAGTGAAAACAGTTTGTTGCTTGCAAGAGAGTATAAAAAGTTAGGACTTCCCTTTGAGCTTCACGTTTTTGATAGCGGAGTACACGGTTTATCCTTGGCGACAAAAGAAACGTGTGGAGAAGCATGGAATCAATTTTTAGTTGACAATCACGACGCAAGGTGGCTAAAATTAGCGGTAGAATGGCTTGAAAGGATTGGATTGAAAATTAAACAATAAAAAATTTTTTTGAAAGCAAAAATCGGTTGATATTTTTTTTTAATTATGATAATATGAATAGGCAAATTTAAAAGTTTGTCTATACAAACGCTGGAGTGGCACAGTCGGTAGCG
>CAJMCT010000026.1 GCA_905211955.1 uncultured Eubacteriales bacterium
TATTTAGATATTCTTCAAATTATTTTCAATAAAACAAAAAAGACGACCGTCGCCGTCTAATTTTTTATTAAATGCTCTCCATTTTTATTAGTTCGGAAAGAGAATTTAATTTTTCTTCCGCCTTATATAAAAGGTAATATTCTAAGAGTTTAAGTGCTTTTACGAGATATTCTTTTTCCGGCTTAACGCCTTTATGAACCGATTGAAGCGCGCAAAAAGTTGAAGGGTTTATCTCTCTACCCACCCCTTCAAAACAATCTTCGCACAAAAATGCGCCCGAGCCTGCATCAAAGTATACTCTACCTTTTAAGGTGTCCCCACACGTAAAGCAACCTTTAAGCGAAAGTTTAATCCCGACTAAGTTTAGTGCGTTTATTAAAAAATTGACGGTAGTATACGTAGGCTCGCTTTCTTTATATGCTAAGTTTTCTAAGGTCTTAGTTATAAGCAAAAACATCTCGGTAGAAACGATTTCTTCTTTTAAGAACCTTTTTGCGAACTCTAAAACCGTTCCGCCTGCAAAGAACCTTTTTATGTCTTCTCTAATAGGATAAAAACTATCGATTAAACTTGCGCCTATTACAGTGCGTTTATCTCCCGATACCGAAAACACGAATTCGGCAAAACAAAAAGGCTCGGACGCAAACTTTAACTTTGCTCCTGCCTTTTTTACACCTTTTATGCGCGCGGAAACAGTGCCTTTTTCAAGCGTGAATATTTTTAAAATTTTATCGTTTTCACCGTACGATACTCCACCTAAAACTATTCCGCTTAACTTTTCTTCCATCGTTTCCTACTTCTTTTTTAGATTTTTATAAAGTAAATAATAAGATACTTTTCCCGTTTTTTCAAACATTTCCCAAGCCGTATCGGTCGGGCTTATGTTTTCGCTTTCTTTATCTTTTTTGCCCATAACTCCCCCTTTTACTTAGGTAGTATAGGCAACAAAAAACTAACTATTCGTTTCTTCGCCGTAGCCGTATTCTTTTAAAAGCCCTACACTATTTCGCCAGTCCTCTTTAACCTTTACGTAGGTGGTTAAGAACACTTTTTTATTAAGGAATTTTTCCATATCTTGACGGGCAAATGAAGAAACTTCTTTTATAGCCTTTCCGCCTTTTCCGATAAGTATTGCTTTATGGTTAGGCTTTTCGCAAATGATATCTAAGTTTACTTCTATCATTTTGCCACCGTCCATAGGCGCAAACTTGTTTACAATTATCGCAACCCCGTGCGGAATTTCCTTATCGAATTTAAGCAAGATTTTTTCGCGCATTATTTCGGAAATCATAAACCTTTCAGAGCGGTCTGATATAACGTCGTCGCTAAAAATCTTTTCGCCTTCCGGTAGTTTGGATACTAAAACTTTCATAAGTTCTTTAAGGTTTTTGCCCTTTCTTGCGGATACGGGAACAACGTCAAAATCGCAACCCGAAAATTCCTTTAGAACGGATATTAACAAACCTTCTTGCATAATGTCCGTTTTAGTGAGCGCAAGTATAAACGGAACGCCCGATTTTTTGAACTTTTCTATAAGTTTTTTATCTTGGTCGGTTATGCCGTCGTGCGCGTCTAAAACAAAAAGCACCGCGTCTACGTCGCCTGCCGCATCGTATGACGTTTTTTGCATTACCGAGTTTAAAAGGTTGTCCGCCCTATAAAGACCGGGGGTATCGATAAACGCAATTTGAACGTCTTTACTATTATATACACCCATAATCCTATCGCGAGTTGTTTGTGGCTTTGGGGAAACGATTGCGACCTTTTCTCCAACCAATACGTTTACGAGCGTAGATTTTCCTGCGTTTGCCTTGCCGATAACTGCTACAAATCCGCTTTTCATTCTTTAATACCTAAAAGCGCAAGCGCTTGTTTTTCCTTTTCTCTCATTTCGCGCTTATCTTCTTCGGTCATATGATCGTAGCCAAATAAGTGCATAAGTCCGTGCACGGTAAGATATGTCGTTTCTTTTTCTACCGTGTGTCCGTATTCTTTTGCTTGTTCAATAATCTTTTGGTCGCATAAAACGATAGAGCCTAAAAAAAGCCTTTTCCCGTCCATTACGGTCGGGTATTCTTCAGGGGTTAAAACCTTTCCGCGAATACCGTCAATCGAAGGGTAAGATAAAACGTCCGTCACCTTGTCTATACCGCGCGTTTGGTTGTTTAGAGAGCGCATATATTCGGCATCTGCTTTAACGAGTTCGACTTTTAAACGCGCCGTTTGGTTTAAGGTTTTATATACCGCTTTTGCAATCTTTTTTACTTTTATGCCTTTAACTTCAGTGTCTATTAAAAGTTTAGCCATTAGATTTCTTCCTTGTTGTCTTGAACACCGTCTAAATTTACTTTGGGGTACTTTATTCTCTTGTGGTAAATACCCGTAAGGTTATTAGTGACGGTATGAATAATTATGTTTAGTTCTTTTATGGTAATTTCGCACTCGTCAAATTGACCTAATTCCATTCTTTCGTTAACGAGTTTTCTAACCACTTCAGAAACCTTTTCTCTCGAACGGTCTTTGATAGTTCTTGCAGCCGCTTCACACCCATCGGCAATCATAATGATTGCTGCAATCTTTGATTGGGGCTTAGGACCTGTGTAGCAATATTGGTTTATGTCAACTTCACCGTCGGTGAACTTTTTAGCCTTGTGGTAAAAGTATAATATCGGCATAGTGCCGTGGTGCTGTATGCACACGTCCGCAATCTCTTGGGGAAGGCGGTTTTTAAGCACTAAGTTATATCCGTCTTGAGCATGCGCTTTAATGATGTTGGTAGAAAGTTCCGGTACTAATTCGTCGTGTGGGTTAATGCCTTCCGTTTGGTTTTCACCAAAAAATTCAGGACGACGAAGTTTACCTATATCGTGATAGTAAGCGCAAGTTCTTGCTAAGAGCGCATCTTCGCCTATTGCGGTAGCGCACGCTTCTGCTATGTTTGATACCACTATAGAGTGGTTAAACGTGCCGGGCGCTTCTTTTATAAGCCTTTTAATAAGTTTTGCTTTGTGGTCGGTAAGTTCGGCTAAGTTAAAGCAAGAAATTCTTTTAAATATCGCTTCCATTATAGGCAAGAATATTAAGAAAAGCATAACCGACGCAGGTCCCATACAAATACTGCACATAACGTCTGCAACTATTCCGTCCCAACCGTTTACTAAACGTATCATCAACATACTTAAAACGGTGGGTATGGAAATCAACAAACTGAACGTGATAAGTTTGAATCTCGAATAGATTTTGCTGGTAAAAAATATTGCAACCGTGCCTGCGGTTATGCCGACAAATAACGACGAGAATTGTTCTAAACCGATAAGTTCGCCAACAAATACGTCGGTTAAAAACATTAAAAGCGAAAAGATTATGTTTACGAAAACCGCACTTCTTCTACTACCTAAGAACATAACTATTAGTGCGGGAAGCACGAGCGGTCTTAAATATACGTTTACGTATTTTCCTAACGCATAGCAAACGATTAGCGACAATTCCATTATGAAGAAAATCATTTCGGAACTTCCCGCATTTTTCATAAAGTCTCTTTCTTCGTTATAAAAGTACAGCGCCATAACGGTCACGAGTAGTGCAGACAACACGAAGAAAACGAGCATTTCTTGATAAGAGTTTTTGAAATATTCAAGTAGCCCTATTCCGCCCGATAAACTGTTAGTGTAAATCGAGAGAACGAAAAGCCCCGCAATTATGATGGCGTTGAGAAGATAAACGGTGACGTTTCTTCTCACGTCCGACTTTGTCCAAACAAGTAATTTTTTTGATTTTAATGCTTTTGCCATTTTTTATCCTTTATCCGACGAATAAAACTCGCCTATTAGTTAATTTTACAGTGTATTTATATTTTCCGTTTTCTTCGGTAGTAATAACCGAAAAATCTACTTCTTCTACGTCTTCTAAGCCTTCTCTTGCAAATAGCAGTGCGGAATCTTCTTCCCCAATGCTTTCCGAAACGTACACGCGCTCCGTTTGATATAAGATAGTTGCATAGGCTATCACGTTTACCTTTACGGTCTGCTCTTTAACAGTAGCAAACCCGTCTACGATAACGTCGCCTATCTCTACCTTTTCGCCAACCTTTTTTAGTGCCGTACCCCTATAAACTTTAAGGCTTTCTATTACCCCCGAAACGTCGCTTTTCAAAAATTCCGCATTGCCAGATAGTGAGTTTGGCGGTGATTTTGAAAGGGTTAGGTCTAAAACTAGCACGTTTCCATTTTTACTAACGCTTGCAAACGACAAAAAGTCGTTATCCGCTAAAATCTTGTCTTCAAGTTCGTTTAAGCTAAAACTTGAAAACCTTGCATACTTTTCAATGCCGTTTTCTTTTAGGTAGTCTTTTATTTGACGTTCGTAAACGGCACCCGTCCCCGTAAAAGAAAAGGACAAGATATAATCGTTTGAAATAATGCAAAAGACAATAAAAAACAATATGCCTATTATAACGCCTACGTTTCTTACCGCATACAAAATGGGATACGAAAGCCCCTGCTCCCCCATTTTGCTTATTTCATAAGCATTATACCACACGTTTTTATTAATTGCAAAAACTTTTTGCTCGTCCGCACGTTTTACTTTGAATGTAAGCGTTCTTTCGCCTTGTTTTTTAAGGTCGAAAAGGTCTATCCCCTTATTTTTTAGCGAATTTATAAACCTATCTTGGTTTAAGCCCTTTAATTTAAAGCACGAATAAACGCCCCTTATATCCGCTCTATGCCCTTTATTTTTCCGCAAACCGCCAAGTCCCCCGCACAGTATTTTTTAACGAACAGTTCTTCGCCGTAAATCACTATTCCGCCACGTCTTAGTCTAACGGATATTTCTTCTTTGGTGTAGTGGGCAATTCCGCAAACGTTTTCTAAATAAACCGCCCTATCCCCTAATATAATGCCCTTAAACAAGCACTCTTTTCCTATATCGCCTATGCCGAATACTTCGAGTACGTTCTCTAAAAAATTCATAATACACCCCCGAATATTTTATGCCTTTTACCTACGCAAAATGCTCTTTTTTATGGTGGTGAATTAAAATTAAAAATTTCCACACCGTATTGACAAAGGGGATAGTTCTCTTTTATAATTTTGGTAGTAAATTTTAGGAGTAAAATTATGAACGTTGCTATAATTACCGGCGCAAGTAGTGGAATCGGAAAAAGGTTTTGCGAAAGGATAAGCGAACTTGGAAAGTTTGACGAACTTTGGATTTTGGCAAGAAGAAAAGATAGGCTTTTAGAACTGGAAGAAAAACTAAACGTTCCTTGCAAAGTTTTAGACTGGGATTTAACCGATGATAGTTCTATTGAAAAATTAAAGGCGCTTTTAGCAGAAGAAAAGCCTAATATTAGTTTGCTTGTTAATTGTAGCGGGTTTGGTAAATTTTGCGAAACTACTGCGGTCGATACAATGGTAAACCTTAATATGATAGACTTAAACTGTAAAGCGGTAGTCTACACTTGTCAACTTTGTTTGCCGTATATGAAGGAAAACTCTAAGATTATAAATATCGCTTCGGTTGCGGCTTTTCAACCTATCCCCTATATCAACGTTTACGGGGCGACTAAGGCTTTCGTTTTAAGTTTTTCAAGGGCGCTAAATAGAGAAGTTAAAAAGCGCGGAATCACGGTCACCGCCGTTTGCCCGTTTTGGACTAAAACGGAATTTTTTGATAGAGCGGTAAAAGACGATAACAAAGTGGTTAAAAAATATACCGCTATGTACGACGTAGACCAAATAGTTGGCCGTGCTATTAAAGACACCCTAAAAGGCAAAGACGTTTCAAAGTTTGGGTTCGTTGCAAGATTTCAAGCACTACTTGCCAAAATCTTGCCACACTCTTTCGTAATGAGTTATTGGCAACACCAACAAAAATTAAAGTAAAAATTAACGTAAAAAAGGCACTCTTTTTCGAGTGCCTTTTGTTTTAGCCTTTATAGTAATTGATTAAGCAACCTTTAAGGATAATCTTCTTTTCCGCTTCGGTTAAGGGATCGAGTTTTAAGGTGATTGTTCTTGTTTTTTCGCCTATAACTTTTGCCTTGAATTCCTTAGCGCCGGATAGTATACCTTCTTTTACGTTTTCTACGTAAACGTAGTCGCCTACGTTAAAGTCGTTTTTATCTGCAAGGAAAGGTATCATACCCCAGTTGATTAAGTTGCTACGATATCTTTTGGTTGCATACTCGTAAGCGATATTTGCTACACCGCCTAAAACCCTTTGGCAAGAAGCCGCTTGTTCTCTTGCCGAGCCGTCGCCCGGTTTAATAGAACAAACTACGCTACCGTAAGAAGTGTTTTCTTTGTCAAGCCCTAAGTTTTCGGGGAATCCTTCGCTCTTTACCGCTTTTGCGCGTTCAACGTATTTGGGGTCTTTTCTAGAAAGTGCAAATTCGGCAAGTTTTAAGGGGTTAGACCTATAAGACGAAGTTTCGCCCGACGGAATAAGTTCGTCAGTAGTAGTGACGGGGTCGTTTAGAACGGATACGACTTTAAGTAAAAGGTTATCCTTTAATTCTTCCATCTTGGGCCAATCGGCAATGTTGGGTCCGTAAACTAAGTTTTTAGCATTGTCCCCACTGCCTACCGCATTATAAACCCTTGCTTTATAAATCTTGTTGTCGTAGCGATATTTCTTGATTTTCTTTTTATATTCTACGTCGAGCGCCGAAGTGATAGCACCGCCGTTCATAGCGGTTGCGGCAATACTTCTTGCGTCCATAAGCGCAACAGCGGAAAGTTGTCCGTTAGCAGGCTTACTGCCTTCTCTACTTTCAAAGTTTCTAGTGGTGTGTCTAATAGATAAACCGTTGTTTTGCGGAACGTCACCCGCACCGAAACAAGGTCCACAGAAAGCCGTTTTCATAACCGCACCGTTCGTCATAAGTTTTGAAACGTAGCCGTTTTCTACTAAGCCTTTATATACAGGTTGGCTTGAAGGATAAACGTCTAAGGTAAAGTCGTTATTATTTATCGAGGTATCCCCTAAAATATCAGATGCTTCGGCAATATTTTCATACATACCGCCAGCGCAACCTGCGATAACGCCTTGTTCAACGTAGACTTTGCCATCTTTAATCTTATTGGTAAGTTTAAATTCGCCCTTGCCTTCGGGAAGAAGTTTTTTGCCGGCTTCTTCGCACTCACGCAAAAGTTCGTATGGGCGAGATAAAAATTCTTTGATAGTATAAGCATTTGACGGGTGGAAAGGAAGGGCAATCATTGGCTCTACCTTGCTTAAATTTATAACGATAGCCTTATCGTAATAAGCGCCGTCTTTGGGAGAAAGTTTTTTATACGCTTCTTCTCTACCGTGAAGTGCTAAATATTCTTTAGTCTTTTCGTCGGTTTCCCAAACCGAAGATAAACAAGTGGTTTCGGTAGTCATAACGTCTATACCGTGGCGAGATTCCATAGAAAGGCCACTAATACCGCCACCGATAAATTCTAAAATTCTATTCTTAACGAAACCCGACTTAAAGGTTGCCTTAACTAGCGCGAGCGCAACGTCGTGCGGGCCAACACCCTTTCTTAACTTGCCTTTAAGGTATACTGCAACGATTTCGGGCATATCTACGTCGTACGTTTTATTTAAGAGTTGTTTAACGAGTTCGGGTCCGCCTTCGCCTACTGCCATAGTTCCTAACGCACCGTATCTCGTATGGCTATCAGAACCTAAAATCATAGCGCCGGGGTATGCGCGAACTTCTCTCATATATTGGTGAATAACCGCTAAGTGCGGAGGCACGAAAGCACCACCGTATTTTTTAGCAGCGGATAATCCAAAAACGTGGTCGTCTTCATTGATAGTTCCACCAACTGCACAAAGTGAGTTGTGGCAGTTAGTTAAAGTATAAGGAAGAGGGAATTTTTCTAAGCCCGATGCCTTTGCCGTTTGAATAATACCAACGTAAGTTATATCGTGCGAAGTGATTTCGTCAAACTTTAAGTTTAACTTTTTATCGTCATTAGAAAGGTTGTGCGCCTTTAAAATGTTATAAGACATAGTGCCTTTTTGCGCTTCTTTGTCGGGGGTTTTCGCCTTAACGAGTTTTCCACCCGTATAGTAAACACCGTTTTTAATAAGTTTTATCATAAGTTGCCTCGTCAAAAATTTATTTTTTAGATTTTGCCTTTTCATTATATATTAAAAGACTGCTTTTTGCAAGTGAGAAAGTCTTGTTTCGGCATAAAATATTAAAATATCCGTTGATTTTTAAATTAAATTATAATACAATATTTCTCGGAGAGAAAAATGAAAAAGTTTAAGTTTAATTATTCCACACCCGTGTGGGTGCTTCTTTTTATCGTTATAGGGCTTTCTATCGTAGGCATTGCTTGGAATATCTATAACGTAATATCATTTTCAAGCGTAGAAACTTTTAAGGCGGTTTTGTATTCTTTTTCGGTTTTAATCGTTTTGTTTTTATTAGTGCTATCAGTTAGCGTTTGCTTTTACGGTTGCTATACTTTTACCGAAAAGCACCTAATTTCGCATTTTGGAATAATATCTTCTAAAATTCCGATAGATAGCATTATAGGAATAACACACTTTAAAAAATCTAATAAACTCGTTATCTACTTAAAAGATAACAAATATTCGGTAATCATAATTTCCCCAAAAGATTACGACGAATTTATAGGCACGCTACTTAAACTTAACGTGCAAATTTCATATTCTTCGCAAGAAAACGACGGGGAAATTTAAAAAAATTATAAAAGTTGCCCTATATTGTTGACAACGTTTAATTTAGAGAGTAAAATTTTTATTGTAATTTGATTGTCCGGTAGGTAAGGCTACCATAGGGATACGGATTGCTACCGCAAAATGGTGGAGACACTATGAGATGGTTAAAAGGTTTTGTCGAAAACAAGGCTTGACCTAACGCAATTACACCGCCCTGTGATGCTAAAGCCCGTATGGTTGTATCCGCTAAACATATTGGCGAATAATTTTTGACCTTTTGTCTACCGAGATATCGGTAGACTTTTTTTATTAAATTGATAAGGAGTGTGCTATGACCGAAGAATTAGAAACCTTGTTTGAAAAACTTTCTTATTTTTTCGAGAATAGAAAGTTTGCTGACCTTAGAATGACCGCACTCGATATGCAGCCTTTCGATATAGCAGAATTTATCGAAAATAATTTAGACGATAAAGAACAAATCGTCTTTTTCCGCTTGCTTCCGAAAGAACTTGCAAGCGACGTTTTCGTTGAACTTGACGCGGATACACAAGAAGAATTAGTCCACTCTTTTACCGATAAAGAACTTAAAGCCGTTTTAGACGATATGTTCTTAGACGATACCGTAGACATTATTGAAGAAATGCCTGCTAACGTCGTTAAACGTATTCTTAAAAACGCAGACCCACAAGACCGCAAACACATTAATACTCTTTTAGAATATCCCGACGACTCGGCGGGTAGCATTATGACCCCTGAGTTTATATCGCTTACCCAAAGCATGACCGTTGAAGACGCTTTGGAAAGAATTAGACAAACGGGTGTTAATAAAGAAACCATTTACACTTGCTATGTCACCGATAGAAAAAAACATCTTATCGGTGTTGTCACGGCAAAAGACCTTTTGCTTTCTGATAAAAAAGAACTCATCGAAAACATTATGGACGTAAACGTTGTCACTACCGACACGTTAGAAGACAAAGAACAAGTGGCAATTAAACTTTCTAACTACGACTACTTGGCACTTCCCGTTATCGACAAGGAAGGGTGCTTGGTTGGTATCGTCACCGTCGACGACGCGGTGGACGTTTTGCAAGAAGAAGCAACCGAAGATATTCAAAAAATGGCGGCTATATTGCCTACCGAAACGCCATACCTAAAACAAAGTATTTGGCAAATTTGGTTAAACCGTGTACCGTGGCTTTTACTACTTATGATTTCCGCAACGTTTACGAGTATGATTTTATCAAGTTATGAAAATAGTTTGGCGGCAATCGTCAGCGGTGCTACGCTCTATGCTTTCGTGCCTATGTTAATGGGTACTGCTGGTAATGCCGGAAACCAATCTTCCGTAACGGTAATTCGTGCGCTAGCCATCGAAGAAGTTCAGTTTAAGGATACGCTTAAAGTAATTTGGAAAGAACTTCGCGCTTCCTTTTTCTTGGGGCTTACCGTTGCAATAGTGTGCTTTGGAAAAATAATGCTTATAGATAGTTTGTACAACGATATAACCATTGAGATTGCACTTATAGTTTCGGGCGTTTTATTCTTAACCATAATGATGGCGAAAATGGTTGGCTGTATTCTTCCGCTTATCGCTAAAAAATGTAAACTCGACCCAGCAGTCGTTGCAAGCCCGTTTATGACTACCATTGTAGACGTGTTATCACTTATCCTTTACTGCTCTATAGCAATAGCATTTTTAAGTTAATAAAATTTAAAAAATTAAAGGCGTTTCGTTTGAAACGCCTTTTTTTCTTTTACTTTACCGCTTCCATCAAAACCTTATCGATAGGCTCTCTTATAATAAGCGTAGCCATATCGTCATAAGGGGTTGGGGTTTTGTTTATGATAACTAAGTTTTTACCCTTGAAAAACCTTATGAAACTTGCCGCAGGGTTTACCTGAAGGGAAGTTCCGCCAACTATTAAAAGGTCTGCTAAACAAACCGACCTTATCGATAGAGTTATAGCGTCTTCATCTAAGTTTTCACCGTATAAAACTACGTCGGGCTTAATAACACCGCCACACTTATCGCAACAAGGCACGCCCTTTTTGTCGATAACGGTATCAAGCCCAAACGGAGCACCACATCTTAAACATTTGTTGCGGAGTACCGAGCCGTGAAGTTCAATAACGTTTTTACTGCCCGCTTTTTGGTGAAGCCCGTCTATGTTTTGAGTGATTACTGCTTTAAGTTTTCCGTCCTTTTCAAGTTTTGCAAGCGCTTTATGTGCAGAGTTCGGCTCTGCCGACGGAAAAAGCATATATTTTTTATAATAATCGTAAAACTCTTTGGTCTTAGAAAGAAAGAATTCGTGGCTTAAAACTTGTTCGGGCGAATACTTTTTATAAGTTTCGCTATAAAGCCCGTCTTCACTACGGAAATCGGGTATACCGCTAGCCGTAGAAACGCCTGCTCCACCCAAAAACACTATATTTTCGGCTTTTTCTATAAGCCCTTTTAAAATTTCCGCTTCTTTCATCTTTTTAGATTAAATATTTTCGGCAATCGCCTTTAAGAATTCCTTAGAGTTAAGTTTTATAGGCGTCACGCCTTCTTTTTTGAATAAACCTACAAGGTCGCCGGTCATTTTGCCTTCTTCGATGGTTTTAACGGTTGCCTTTTCTAACTTGGTAGCAAATTCCACTAATTCGGGTGTATTATCTAATTCGCCACGTTTTTTAAGCGCACCCGTCCACGCAAAGATAGTCGCAACGGGGTTGGTAGAAGTTTCTTCGCCCTTAATATACTTGTAGTAGTGGCGAGTGACCGTGCCGTGTGCCGCTTCGTATTCGTAAACTCCGTCGGGTGAAACTAAAACGCTCGTCATCATTGCTAAACTGCCGTAAGCGGTTGCAACCATATCGCTCATTACGTCACCGTCGTAGTTTTTGCACGCCCAAACGATTCCGCCCTTGCTTCTAACTATTCTTGCAACGACGTCGTCGATAAGCGTATACATATATTCTATGCCGGCGCTATCGAATTTATCTTTGTATTCATTTTCAAAGATTTCGGCAAAAATCTTTTTGAAGTTTCCGTCGTAAACCTTGCTAATTGTATCCTTAGTAGAAAACCAAAGCGGAAGTTTTTGGTCTAACGCATAGTTAAAGCAAGCCCTAGCAAAACTTTTGATACTCTTATCGGTATTGTGCATTGCGCAAACTATACCGTCACCATTAAAGTCGTGAATAAGTTCTCTCTTTTCATTACCTTCTCTATCGGTGAATACGAGTTCCGCCTTTCCTTCGCCCGCTAAACCGTCTACCGCTTTATAAATATCGCCGTATGCGTGACGAGCGATAACGATAGGTTTAGTCCACGTGGGAATATACGGGGTTATGCCGTCAACTAATATAGGCGCTCTAAAAACCGTGCCGTCTAAAATTGCGCGGATAGTTCCGTTAGGACTTTTCCACATTTTTTTAAGGTTGTATTCGCTCATACGTTGAACGTTTGGGGTAATAGTTGCACACTTTACCGCAACACCGTATTTTAAGGTTGCTTCAGCGCTTAATCTCGTCACTTCATCGTCCGTTTTGTCACGCTCAACAAGTCCTAAATCGTAATACTCGGTTTTTAAATCAACGTAAGGCTCTATCAATATTTCTTTAATCCAGCCCCAAAGAACTCTGGTCATTTCGTCCCCGTCCATTTCGACGAGGGGAGTTTTCATCTTGATTTTTTCCATAGCAAATATCCTTTATTTTTATCATTTGTATTTTACCACACTGCGTTTTAATTTACAAGCGTTTTGAACTCT
>CAJMCT010000027.1 GCA_905211955.1 uncultured Eubacteriales bacterium
CAAACCGAAGTTTTGGTTATAGTTGCGGGCATTGTTAATCAATTAAAACTTGAAATCGTTTCTACTAACGGTAGGCAAGACCCCAAGTTAAAACAAGTAATAGTAGATTTTTCAATTAGAATAAACGATAAGAACCAACTTGATACTCTTATCAATAAGTTGAAGCAAGAATCAAAACTTATCGACGTATATAGGACTGCATACTGATAATGAAACTATATTACCTAACGAGTGGACCGCTACGCGTTAATTCGTACTTTTTAGTAAACGAAAGTACAAATAGCGCAATCTTAATAGACGGCGGTGAAAACTATAAACTTATTAAAGATACCGAAAAAAGACTAGGGTTTACCATAAAAGCGCTACTACTTACACACGCGCACTTTGACCACGCGGGAAACGCTTATAAATTGCAACAAGACGGGGTTAAGGTTTATATTAGCGAGATTGACGCACCAAAACTATTAAACGAACAAAACCTAAGCGGAGACTTTGGAAGAAAGTTTGAAACGCTTACCGCCGACTACACTTTTTCTGGTGGAGACGTGCTTAATATCGAAGGAATAGAGATTAAGGTTTTATCAACACCAGGGCATACGGACGGCTCCGTCACGTTTATGGTTTCGGATATGCTCTTTACAGGGGACACCTTGTTTTTAGAATCGGTTGGAAGAACTGATTTTGTGACGGGAAATAGGATTGACCTTATAAATTCCATAAAGAGATTATTCTTGCTTGAAGGGGACTATAACGTATACCCTGGGCATGAAGAATTTACCACCTTATCTCACGAAAGAAAATATAACATTTTCAAAGATTATGATTAAAACTGATTTAGAATTTTGCTTAAACGAACTTAACGAAGTATTAAATTTATTTGACGGATGCGAGAATATCGATATCCGTCATATCTTTACGCAAAAAGAAGATAGACTAATTAACACAATCGTTTTAGGCGGAAAGAGTTATGCTTACGGCAACTTAGTTAAACCGTTTAAGGATAAAATTGAAGAAAAAAGGCTTGTAAAAAGGTTTGCAAAACTCTCGCTTTATAAAGCGCTATCAGCGTATACCGGTAAAAGTTTGCCTTGGGGCGCACTTACCGGAATAAGGCCTACTAAACTTGCTTATAGCCAATTAGAAAGTGAAGGGGAGTTCAAGGACTTTTTTATTAGCACTATGAAGGTTAGTGAAGAAAAGACTAATCTTATAGCAAGAATTTTAGAAAACCAAAAGGGGCTTTATAAAAAAGACGACGATAATAGCGACTTTTTCGTGTTCGTTCCCTTTTGCCCAAGTAGATGTAGATATTGCTCTTTTATAAGTTCGGACATTAAAAGCGCAAAAAAATACGTAGACCTTTACGTTGACACCTTGGTTAAAGAAATCAACCAAAGCAAAACGCATATCAAAAATTTAAGGAGCATATACGTAGGCGGTGGTACGCCCGTATCACTCTCTAACGAGAACTTAGATAAAATCTTATCGGCAATGGACGATATAAATAATGGGGTAGAGTTTACGGTAGAAGCAGGACGCCCTGACGTAATAAGTGAAGAAACCCTTTCTCTACTACTAAAACACAAAGTGACTAGAATTTGTATTAACCCCCAAACCTTTAACGACAAAACGCTTGAAAAAATCGGTAGAAATCATACCGCGAAAGACGTTATCGATAAGTTTAATCTTGCAAAGGGCAAGTTTTCTATAAATATGGACTTGATTGCAGGGCTAGACGGCGAAACGTTTGAAGACTTTAAGTACAGTTTAGATAAAGCGATAAGTTTATCGCCGGACGGAATAACAGTACATACCCTTGCGGTAAAGCGCGGGTCGTACCTTGCCGAAGAAGAGAGAAGGCTAAACGTAGAAGAAATAGATAAAATGGTTGACTACGCGCATAAGACCTTGCAAGATAGCGGATATAATCCTTACTACTTATATCGCCAAAAGTACATGGCAGGTTGTTTAGAAAACACCGGATACGCTAAAGCGGGTAAAGAGTGTTTGTACAATATAAACGCAATGGAAGAGATTTCAAGCACGGTAGCGTGCGGTGCAAACGCCATAAGTAAAGTGGTGACAAAATTGGGAGAAAAGATAGAAAGATACGCATCTCCTAAAGACGTAAAGACGTATATAGAGAAAATAGATACTATTTTAAAAGAAAAAGAAAGACTTTTTAGTTAAAAACAGTTTACAATTTACGTAAATTTTGCTATACTCTAAAGGCTTGATACTCTAACAAAGTTTTGTGGGTCTCCGCCCTTAACTTTGTTAAGAGCGAATTATTCCATAATTAAATAGGAGGTAAAAGGAAATGGAAAAAGCAAGAAAAAGTGAAATTATCGCAAAGTTTGGTCGTCACGAAGGTGATACTGGTAGTGCAGAAGTACAAATCGCACTTTTAACCGAAAGAATCAATCACTTAAACCAACATCTTTCAATCAACAAACACGACAACCACTCACGTCGTGGTCTTTTGAAAATGGTTGGTGAACGTCGTGGACTTTTGAAGTACTTGCAAGAAATCGATATCGAAAGATATAGAAAGATTATTGCAGACTTAGAATTAAGAAAATAATAACTTTTGGGGCGGCAATACTTTTTGTCGCCTTTTTTCTGTAAAAGAAATGGTATTTTTTACGCAAAAAAGGTAATTTT
Source organism: uncultured Eubacteriales bacterium (assembly GCA_905211955.1). Taxonomy (GTDB): domain Bacteria; phylum Bacillota; class Clostridia; order Christensenellales; family Borkfalkiaceae; genus UBA1259. The sequence goes on from CAJMCT010000027.1 coordinate 2,665, forward strand.
TGCGTTCCGAAATAAATTAGAGTTAGAAAAAGGAGAAAGAAATGACACAAAATTACAAAGAATTTAAGACTGTCATCGGTGGTAAAGAAGTTATCATTGAAACCGGAAAGTACGCTGAACAAACCAACGGCGCATGTATCGTTCGCTCGGGCGAAACTGCAGTTATGGTCACCGTTTGTATGTCGGCTTCCCCCAGAGAAGGAATGGACTTCTTTCCTTTACAAGTAGACTACGATGAAAAAATGTATTCTATTGGCAAAATCCCCGGCGGTTTTAAAAAGAGAGAAGGTAGAGCATCAGATAAGGCAATCTTAACCAGTAGACTTATCGATAGACCTTTAAGACCTTTATTCCCCAAGGGCTTATTTAACGACGTAGTGGTTATCGCTCAAGCATTATCGGTTGAACCTGATATTCAACCCGAACCTTTGGCAATGATCGGATCTTCAATCGCACTTGCAATCTCTGATATTCCGTGGGCAGGTCCTACCGGTTCAGTAGTTGTAGGTATGGTTGACGGCAAGTACGTAATCAACCCCAACTTAAAGGAAAGAGAAACTTCGGCTATTCACTTAAACCTTGCAGGTACTAAGGACGCTATCCTTATGATAGAAGCAGGCGCAAACGAAGTGACTAACGACGAAATGGTTGGCGCTATAATGTTCGGCCACGAAGAAATCAAAAAGATTTGTACTTTCATTGAAGAAGAAATCGTTCCCGCTGTTGGCAAGCCCAAAAAGGAAATCGAACTTTACAAAATTCCCGAAGAATTAGACAACGAAGTTAGAGCATATGCTTCTGAAAAGATCGACTGGGCAATCGACACTTTCGATCGTCAAGAAAGACAAGATAGACAAGATAAGGTAGAAGCCGAAATTATCGAATATTTCAAGGCAATCTATCCCGACAATATTAGAGAAGTTAAGGACAGTATCTACTACTTAACCAAAGAAAAAGTACGTGCTAAAATCTTTGATAAGGGTATTCGTCCTGACGGTAGAGGACTTAAAGACGTTCGTCCTATTTGGTGCGAAAGAAGTATTCTTCCCAGAGTACACGGCTCGGCAATCTTCACTCGTGGACAAACCCAAACCATGACGACTTGTACTTTGGGTATGCTTAACGAAGCGCAAAAGTTAGAAGGTCTTGACGAAGAAACCGAAAAGAGATATATGCACCAATACAACTTCCCCGGCTACTGCACGGGCGAAGCAAAGTCAATAAAGTCCCCCGGTAGACGTGAAATCGGTCACGGCGCATTAGCAGAACGTGCATTAGAACCGGTTATTCCTTCTAAAGAAGACTTCCCTTACGCAATAAGAGTTGTAAACGATATTTTATCTTCTAACGGTTCGTCTTCAATGGCTTCTGTTTGTGGATCAACCATGGCTCTTATGGATGCAGGTGTTCCGATTAAAGCACCCGTTGCAGGCGTTGCTATGGGACTTATCAAAAATCAAGAAACTGGTGAATTTAAGGTTCTTACCGATATTCAAGGTTTAGAAGACTTCCTTGGCGATATGGACTTTAAGGTTGCAGGTACTGAAAACGGTATTACCGCTATCCAAATGGATATTAAGATTAAAGGTATATCTGAAGAAATCATGCACACCGCAATCAACCAAGCAAACGAAGGAAGACAATTTATCTTAAAGAAAATGTTAGAATGCGTTCCTGAAGTTGCACCCGAACTTTCTAAATACGCACCCAAGATTATCTCGTTTAGCATTTCACCCGATAAGATTGGCGACGTTGTTGGTAAGCAAGGTAAGGTAATCAACAAGATTATCGAAGAAACTGGCGTTAAGATTGACATCGAAGAAGACGGAACCGTAAACATTGCAGGCGTAGGCGAAACCGCAAACATCGAAAGAGCAAAAGCAATTGTTTTATCTATTGCAAGAGATCCTGAAGTTGGCGATATGTTCATCAGCGAAGTTGTAAGAATTCTTCCCAAAACCGGAGCATTCTGCGAACTCGCACCTGGCAAAGACGGTATGATTCATATTTCTAAAATGAGCGAAAAACGTATCAACAGTGTTGAAGAAGTTTTAAGCATCGGCGACAAGGTAAAAGTAGAAATTATCAAGATCGGCGAAAAGGGAATAGACCTTAAACTCTTAGAAAAAATCGAAGGTTAATAAAACTTAAAACAAAAAGCAAGGCAATCGCCTTGCTTTTTATGTTTCTATTTTAGAATAACCGTGCCTTAGTTTTCATAGTATGAATAGAGGTGTGGATAAATGAAGAAAATAAGTAGAAAAGCGCTTAGCGTAATTTTGTCTAACGCACTTTTAGTCGTTATAATCGTATCGGTGTTCGTGGTTGGGTTCTCTTTTAATAAGGCGTATCCAATATACGGTGGAAAAAGAGAAAACGCGATTTATCGCGGAAACGTAGAAAACAAAAACGCGTCTTTAATGTTTAACTGCTACGAAGGGGCGGAAGTTGTAAGCGGAATTATAGACTTGTTAGACGAAAAAGGGGTTAAAGGCACTTTTTTCGTTGGTGGTTGTTGGGCGGACGATAACGAGATTATCTTAAAGAAAATCGTTAAAAGTGGACACGAGATAGCAAACCACGGCTACTTTCATAAAGACCATAAAACTTTAAGTTATGAAGAAAACTATGCTGAGATTGAAAATACGGGCAAAGTTATAGAAGGGCTTTGTGGCATATCGCCAACTCTTTTTGCACCGCCATCAGGCTCGTTTTCGGATAAAACCCTTGACAGTGCAAGCGATTTAGGTTATAAAATAATAATGTGGTCGTCAGACACGATTGATTGGCGTGACAGCGACGAAAATTTGATATATAATAGAGCAATCAAAACCGCCGAAAACGGAGAACTGATTTTAATGCACCCTAAAAAGCATACGTTGTCAGTTCTTCCTAAAATAATAGATTTTTACCTAAATAACGGGTTTAATTTAGTGACGGTTAGCGACAATATAAAGTAAGGAAGATATAATGGCACACTATAAGACATTTGACAACGGATTACGCTTAGTAGTAAAAAAGATTGACGGATTAATGAGCGTTTCAATCGGCGTAATCGTAAAAACGGGCAGTATTAATGAAACGGAAAGCGAAAACGGTATTTCGCACTTTATAGAACACAATTTATTTAAAGGAACAAGTAAACGTTCGGCATTTGAAATATCTGACCATATCGATAGGATAGGTGGTCAAATAAACGCGTTTACTTCTAAAGAACTTACTTGCTACTATACTAAGTCTACTAGTGACCACGCCGAAGAAGCGTTAGAGATTTTATCGGACATTTTCTTTAATTCAATATTTGACGAAAAGGAAATGGAGAAAGAAAAGGGTGTAATCGTTGAAGAAATCAATATGAGCGAAGACACCCCAGAAGATATATGCTTAGACCTTCTTGCCGAAAGTTATTACGGAAAAGAAGGACTAGGGAGAACTATTTTAGGAAGTGCTAAAAACGTTAAAAGTTTTAGTAGAAAAGACGTTTTGTCGTATATGGACAAGTATTATACTGCGGACAACGTGGTAATTAGTATTGCAGGCAATATTGACGAAAAAACTGCCGAAGACCTTGTTTATAAATACTTTGCTAAGAACTTTAAGCGCTTAAAATCAGCACCGCAAGTAAAAACTAATAAGACGTATAATAATAACTTAATAAAGACCAAAAAAATCGAGCAAGCGCACGTGGGTTTTTGCATGCCCGCACCGTCTATTAAAGACGAAAGGGTAGATGCACTAAGTTTATCTAACCTTATTTTAGGTGGCGGAATGAGTAGTAGACTTTTCCAAAAGGTAAGGGAAGAATTGGGGCTTTGCTATACCGTGTATTCATACGTATCCCAGTATAAAGATAGTGGCGTTATAGAAATTTACGGCGGTGTAAACACTGATTCAAGAGATTTAGCCGTTAAAGAAATAATAAACGTAGTAAACGAATTTGGTAAAAACGGTATTACCGAAAACGAATTTTTGCGTGGCAAAGAACAAATGAAATCGGCGTTCATTATGGGGCAAGAATCGACGGCTTCTCAAATGCTTTTGTATGGCAAATATCTTCTCGTTATGGAAAAGCAGTTCGACTTTAAGGATAGGATAGAAAAAATCCAAAAACTATCTTTTGACGAAGTAAACGATTTAATTAAAGAACTTTACCGCACCGACTTTATGGCGGTTGCAACGGTTGGCCCGTCAAAAAAACGCTTAAAAATTTAATCGAGTCAAATTTAAAAAGGACTTTTTAATAAAAGTCCTTTTTTCTATGCGCTGAGAATATACTTTATACTATGAAAATATCGAGAATATTACTATCAGTTTTATTGGTCTTTATAGTGCTTTTCACCGCTTTTTTTGGCTTTGATAAAATCGGCAAAGGGAAAGAAATAGTTAAAACGCCATTTTATAAAGGCATATTAACCCTTTGGCAAATAGATACCTTTGAAGGCGGTGTAGGGTCGAGAAAACAGTTTTTGTTAGAACGTTCAAGGACGTTTGAAAAGCAAAACGTAGGCGTTTTAGTAATGGTAATAAATCACACCATTTCAAGCGCGGAAGAAAGTCTTGAAAAAGGGGAGTTCCCCGATATGATATCTTTCGGCTTAGGCTTAAATTTAACTAAGCCTTGCGAATTTGCGGTAGGGGATTTTAAGGGCGGTATGATTGGAGATATAAGTTATGCGGTGCCTTGGTGTATGGGGGGATATGTGCTTATATCAAACCCAAAACTCGTTAAAGATAGTGCTAATGAAATTGATTTTATAACCATATCGGAGAGCGAGTATACTAATCCCCAAACGGCACTTTTTTTAGAAGGCATTAATGTTAATAGTTTCCTTTCAAAAAAGCCTATGGACGCATACGTAGACTTTGTGTCGGGTAAAAGTGCATATCTACTCGGCACGCAACGTGATATAAATAGATTAGAAAGAAGGGGTATGGACTATAATGCAAGGGTATTAAAAGAATATAACGATTTATATCAGTATATATCGGTGACTAGCACGTCTAACGATAAAAAGTATTATTCGGAAAAGTTTATAGAATTTTTGCTTTCCGAAAACTCTCAAAAGAAATTAACCGAAATAGGTATGCTGTCTTTAAGTCAAAAAGGGTTATACGAAGGGAGTCTTAAAGAACTTGAAAAGGTAGACTATAAATATACGCTTTCGGTGTTTTCAAGCAAAGAATTGCTAAGAGAAGTAAAAGAGCAGTCAATACTATCGTTAAAAGGGCAATTAGATGCACAAATAAAATTAAAAAATGTGATTATATAATCTTGAAAAAAAAGTCAAGTTATAGTAAAATGTTATAAGGAGTAATATGGGGTTTCTTGTCGACGTTAAAAGGTTTACTAATGCGGAAGTTGTTGAAAGTGAGCCAATGTCAAAGCACACGACCTTGCACGTAGGGGGAAATGCCGATTACTTTATAAAACCGCTTTGGCTAAAAGACCTTCTAACAATTTTAGAACTTTGCGATAAATACCGTTTAAAACATACCGTTATTGGTTTAGGGAGCAATTTGCTCGTATCAGATAGTGGTTTTAGGGGCGCTATAATTTCTTTAGAAAACCTAAACACCATAAAGAAACGTGGCAACGAGATTGTCTCGTATTCGGGTGCAAAACTTAAAGACCTTTGCAAGTTTTCGATAGGGTTAAATCTCGTTGGTTTTGAAGGCTTAGTCGATATTCCCGCAAGTGTTGGCGGTGCCGTTTTTATGAACGCGGGGGCAAACGGTTATCAAATCAAAGATTATATAACGCGAGTTGGTGTTATCGATAAGTTTGGCTTAAAAGAATATAGTCAAAAAGAGTGCAAGTTTGGTTATAGAAAAAGCAGGTTTATAAATTCAAACGAGATTATCGTTTACGCTTTATTTAACTTTCCCAAAGGGGATAAAAATAAAGCGATAGAAAAGATAGAAGGGTTTAGGTTAAAAAGAAAAAACACTCAGCCCAAGGGCTTTACCGCAGGATCGGTATTTAAAAACCCAAAAGGCAATTTTTCGGCTTTATTGATAGAGAGCCTAAATTTAAAAGGTTTTAAGATAGGCGGTGCTAAAGTATCCGAAAAACACGCAAACTTTATCGTTTGTGAAAAGGGTGCTAAATCGCAAGACGTTTACAATCTTATTAAGCACGTACAAAACTTAGTATTTAATACTTACGGAATTTTGCTAGATAGCGAAATTCGTTTACTTGGAGATTTTAATGATATTAACGGGTGACTATCACACACATACTAAATATAGCCACGGCAAAGGCACGGTTTTAGAAAATGCTTGTGCCGCAAAAGAAAAAGGGCTTAAAGAAATCGGCATATCCGACCACGGCTTTTCGCACCCTGCGTTTGGGCTAACCAAAAGGAAACTCGGTGGCTTAAAAATCGACTGCGAAAACGCGACGAAGCAAACGGGTGTTAAGGTTTTAAGGGGTATAGAGTCTAACATTTTGGGCATAGACGGAACGGTGGACTTAAAGCCCAAATTTTACGATGCTTTCGATATTTTTCTTGCTGGGCTTCATAAATTCGTACTTTTTAAGTTAGGAACCCTTTTTTCGGTCTCACTACCTGATATAATAAATACTAAACTCGGCAAAAAAACCGTTTCCAAATCGTTAGTAAAGAAAAATACGGACATGTATATCAACGTAGTAAAGAAAAACCCCGTAGATATAATCACGCACTTAAACTACTACGCATACGCTGATAGTTTAGAAGTGGCAAAAGTGTGCGAAGATTACGGCACGTTTATAGAACTCAATTCTAAAAAGGTGCATTTAACTGACGATGAAGTTGCCGATATGGTGGCAAAAACTAACGTTAAATTTATAATTGATTCGGACGCGCACTCGGCGGATAGAATAGGCGAAATCTCGCTTGTAGAAGATTTATTAAAAAGGGTAGAAGTCCCGACGGATAGAATTGTAAATATCAACGGACAAACCCCAGAGTTTAGGTTTAAAGCGTTTAAGGAAAAAGCGTAATGAATTTTGCAAAAACTATTAAAGGAGAGATACTTTCAAAACCCGCAAAAGATAGGTGCTGTAAGCGTGCATTTATCGCAGGGCTTTTAAGGGGTAGCGGACAAGTTTTTTCGGATGGTGAAAACTTGGGGCTTGATTTTACCGTACCCGATGAAGAAACGGCAATGCTCGTTTCAAGTTATCTTTCTATTTTATATAAATACGATATAAGGGAAGTTTCCGTTTCAGAAGATAAACTAAACAAAAAGGACAAGTTCGTTTTAAGTATTACGGGCGAGCGCACCGAAGAAATTTTAGAAGACTTAGACATTATAATTATCGATAACGGAGAACTTGCGATAAACCTTAAAAACTACGGAAAACTCACCGAAAAGGAGTGTTGTCTAAAAGCGTTTTTAAGGGGGCTTTTCGTTTCGGTTGGGAACTGTACCGTGCCGTTTGAAAGCCAAAGCGTAAACACGAGATATCACTTAGAACTTTGTTTTTCGCACTCGTCACCGGCAATGGACACGGCGCAAGTTTTATTAGAACACGGGGTTAACGCAAAGATTACAAGGCGCAAAAACGCATACGTGTTATACATTAAAAGTGCCGAAGAAATAAAGAACTTTATAGCGTTTATAGGCGCACCCGTATCCGTATTAAAACTTACCGAATATATAATTGGCGGAGAACTATTAAACGACACCAATCGCCAAAAAAACTGCGACTTAGGAAACGTTAACCGTCAAATAGAAGCGTCCGAAAAACACGTTAACGCGATAAATAAAATAATCAAAGAAGTAGGTCTTGAAAAACTAGGAAAAAAAGACCTAATAGAAACTGCAAAGGCAAGAATAGATTACCCAGAAGAAACACTTTTAGAACTTGCTAATAGGCTTGAAATCACTAAAAGTTGTTTAAATCACAGACTTAGAAAAATCGTTGCAATAGCCAACGAACTTTAAAGGAAAAACCATGGCTGAATTCGTACATTTACACCTTCATACCGAATATAGTTTGCTTGACGGAGCCGCAAGGATCGACCAAGTATTTAAGGCATGCCGAAAAAAAGGCATGCACGCTTTGGCAATCACCGACCACGGCAATATGTTCGGCACGTTAAAGTTTGCCGAAACGGCAAAAAAGACGTATATGAAAGGTTTAAGCGAAGGCTTATCGGAAGAAGAAGCAAAAATGCAAGCGATAATCGGTTGCGAAGTTTACGTTTGCGACGATTACACTAAGCAAGAAAGAGATTACGACCACTTAATACTTTTATGCAAAAACAAAAAGGGCTACAAAAACCTTATTAAGATGGTTTCAATCGGCTACGTAGACGGATTTTATTATAAGCCGAGAATAGACTATAAACTCTTAAAAGAGCATAGCGAAGGCTTAGTATGTCTTTCGGCTTGTCTTGCGGGGAGAGTTTCTAAGCGTTTAGTTAAAAACGATTACGATGGAGCGGTAGAAGCGGCAAAAATGCTTCACGAAATATTCAAAGACGACTTTTACGTAGAAATTCAAGACCACGGACTTCCCGAACAAAAAAAGATAAACCCGCTTTTGATTAAACTTGCAAAAGAAAACGGTATAGAACTCGTTGCAACTAACGACGTTCACTACGTGGAACGTGAAGATAGCGAAGTTCAAGACGTGGTTGCGTGCATTTCTACAAAGTCTACGATAGACGATCCCACAAGGTTTAAGATGGAAGGCGACCAAGCCTACTTAAAGAGCCCCGAAGAAATGGCGGAACTCTTTTCGTATATTCCAGAAGCCTTAGAAAACACCGTAAAGATTGCCGAAAAGTGCAATGAAGAACCGGTATTTAATCTAAACAAAAAATGCGAACCCGAAAGAGATAATTCGCTTATCCCCGGCTATATTCCCGAAAACGGTATGAGCGCGTACGAATTCTTAAAAGACCTTGGTGAAAAGGGCTTAAAAGAAAAATATCCCGTCATTACCGATGAGATAAGGGAAAGATTTAACTATGAATTAGAAACCATACACTCTATGGGGTATATAGAATATTACCTAATAGTATGGGACTTTATCAACTATGCAAAAAGTATAGGCATATCAGTAGGCGCAGGTCGTGGTAGCGGTGTGTCTAGTATTATCGCGTACTCAGTAGGTATTACCGACGTTGATCCGTTAAAATACGACCTTGTCTTTGAACGTTTCTTGAATAAAGAACGTGTAAGTATGCCTGACTTTGATATAGACTTCCAAGACGATAGACGTGGCGAAGTAGTGGAATACGTAAGACGCAAATACGGTGCGGATAGAGTCGCGCAAATAGTCACGTTTGGAACGCTTGCCGGTAGGGCTGCAATAAAAGACGTTGGCAGAGTGTTTAGAGTGCCTTATTCTGAAACAGACAAAGTCACCAAACTCATGGACGGAAAGAGCAGTATTTCCGAAAGTTTTGGTTTTAAGAAAAACAAAGACGGTGAAGACGTTTCGGTTAAAGAATTAAAAGATTTATATAACAGCGACGAAACGATAAAAAAAGTCGTTGATATGGCAATCAGAATAGAAGATATGCCAAGACAAACGGGTATGCATGCGGCGGGGG
>CAJMCT010000028.1 GCA_905211955.1 uncultured Eubacteriales bacterium
GCCTTTAATACTGCCTTCCGCTTAATTAAACGTATATTTTTTGCAAAAAAATTTTATTATTGACTAATAATAACCTTGCAATTTAAGATTTATTGTGTTAAAATACACATATATAATTGTATAAACTGTTTTAAGGAGATAAAACAATGTTCAATTTATTGGCATCATTTGCAGAATTTTGGGACAACTGGGGCGGTATTTGCATCTTAGGGCTTTTAATCGTTTTAAGTCTTGGTGGGATTGTTTGCTCTACTTTTTTCTTTGTTCGCGCTAACAAAAAGGCTAAGAGAGAAGCTGAACTCAACAAGGAAAAAATCGATAACCGTATGAAACTTAACATGGATGAAGTTAAAACGGTTAAAGTTTCCGAAGAAAAGGGCAAAAAGTCTAAGAAAGACAAAAAGAAAGAACAGCCCGTAGAAGAAGTCGTTGTTGATGAAGCGATTGAACCCGAAGAAGAAGTTGCACCCGCACTTGCTGAAGAAGTGGTAGAAGAACCTATTGAAGAAGTTGCTACTCCCGTAGTTCTTCCCGCAGTAGAAGAAAATGAAGAAGAAGCAGATGAACCCGCTGAAGATGTGGTAGAAGAAGGTTCTGCGTCTTATCACGTTCCGTTTGCCGATAAGTTAGAAAGTGCCGACGATAGCATTAAAGAGTACTTTAAGGCTTTAGACGAAAAATTTACGTCTTATAAAAAAGTTCACGGCAGAATTTCTCAAAAGTGTGCGTCTTATCGTTTAGGTAGAGCATTAAAGGCTAAAATTTCACTTCGTGGAAAGACCTTAAAACTTCACTTAGCATTAGACGTAAATGCTTTTAACGAAAAGATTTATTTCCAAAAAGATTATAAAGATATCAAGTCTTATGAAGAAGTTCCCTTTACGGTTAAGGTTAAGAGTGAAAGGGGCTTAAAGAACGCGTTAAAACTTATCGAAGCGCTTTTTCCCGATCTTAAACCCGTAGTAAAGAAAGATAAGCCTGTTGAGGAAAAAAAAAGATTCGTTGGTAAGTGGGTAGTTGAAATCAAGAGTGACGACGAATATATCTCTAAACTTTCGGCTTCTAACGGCGAAGTAATGTTGTCAAGCGAAATTTACACCACCGAAGAAGGCGCAAGAGCAGGTATTGCTACTATTATCAAGGCTATTGAAACTGGCGAATTCATTATTTACCAAGACAAGAGCAAAGACTACTATTATAAACTCAAAAACGCACAAAACAGATTGCTTTGCGCGGGTGAAATTTATAAGTCTAAAGCACAATGCGAAAAGGCTGTTGAATCGGTTAAACGTATCGCTAAAGAAGCGGTTATTCAAGACGAACTCGTTGAAGGTGATAAATACGTAGAATACACTCCCATTAAGCACCCTAAATACGACGTTAAAAAGGGTATGGAAGGAAAGTGGAGAGTAGAAGAAACTGACGAAGGAAGATTTAGTGCTAAACTTTACGCTTCTAACGGTCAGTTGATGTTATCTACCGAAGGCGTTTCTACTAAGAGCGGTGCGCTATCTTCAATCGATTCAGTTAAAAAGTATGCAAAAGCAGGCTACTTTGTAATCGATAGAGATAAGTTCGGAAGATTTTATTATAAACTCCGCAACAAGCAAAAATCAGTAGTTTGCATGGGCGAAGCATACGATTCGTTAGATAACTGCACCAGTGCGTTAGAATCAGTTCGTCGCTTAGCATCGACTGCAATTCTTATTAAGGAATAATAACTAAACGAAAAAAGGTCGTTAAAGGTCGTTTGTGTTTTGCAAACGGCCTTTATTTTTTGTTCGGGAATTTTTGAAATTATTATTAAAAATAGTTGACAAGTTTTTTCGTTTATCGTATTATATAAAGGCTTAAAGAAGAAGTGACCCTTCTCGCCGACGGTTTTAATCAATCGGCTCAATACTAAAAAATGCTTAATTTTAGGCAAAGAGTGGTATTATTCGGGTTGTTTTCTTTTGAAAGCGACCCGTTTTTTTAGTGATTTTAGCAAACGACTTGCTAAAAAATAAATTAAAGAGGTACAAAACCATTAAAAGGGAACATCAAATCAACGAAGAAATTAGGGACAGAGAAGTAAGGCTTATCGGTGAAACCGGTGAACAACTTGGCATTATGCCATCAAGAGAAGCCTTAGAAATCGCTTTTGACAAAGGCTTAGACCTTGTTAAAATCTCACCCAACGCTAATCCGCCTGTTTGTAAGGTTATGAACTATGGGAAATATATGTTCGAACTTACTAAAAAGAACAAGGAAGCGAAGAAAAATCAAAAGGTAGTCGAAATTAAAGAAGTTTGGCTTTCAATGACCATCGACGTCGGCGATCTTAACGTAAAGGCAAAGCAGGCCCAAAAATTCTTGTCGCAAGGCAATAAAGTTAAGGTTTCGATTAGAATGCGTGGTCGCCAAATGGCTCACTCGGATCTCAGTATGGACGTTATGAAACGTTTCTACGAAATCGTTAAAGACTACGGCAGTATGGAAAAGCAACCGCTTATGGAAGGCAGGAACATCTGGATGATGCTTGCTCCCAATAAAGCGTGACTTAAATAAAAAAACAAACGGAGGGTAATATTATGCCTAAAATGAAGACCAAAAGTGCGGCTAAAAAGCGTTTCAAAGTGACCGCAACGGGCAAAATTAAAAGAGCGTGTTCTGGAAAGAACCACATCTTAACCAAAAAAGACAGAAAGAGAAAGAACAATTTGTGTGACGGCGCATACGTTGATGCTACTCAAGCAAAGACCGTAAAGACGCTCATTTACAATAAATAAGCGGAAAGGAGATTAGAAAAATGCGTATTAAAAGAGCAGTAAACGCTGTTAAAAAGCGTAGAAAAATATTAAAACTCGCTAAAGGTTATTTTGGCGGAAGAAGTAAGAGATATAGAGTTGCTCGTGAAGCCGTTATGAAGGCTCAAAAGTATGCTTATATCGGTAGAAAGGCTAAAAAGCGTGATTTCCGTTCTTTATGGATTGCCAGAATTAACGCTGCTTGCCGTCAAAACGGTATTTCTTACAGCAAGTTTATGTTCGGTTTGAAGAAGGCTGAAATCACCTTAAATAGAAAGGTTTTGGCTGAAATCGCCGTATCTGATGCTAAGGCTTTCACCACTTTGGTTGAAACCGCAAAGGCTCAATTAAACTAATTAAGACTTAAAGCCTACCTTTTTTAGCGTAGGCTTTATTTGAATTTTAGATGATAACTTCAAAGCAAAACGAATTCGTTAAAAAAATTAGGTCGCTTGCCGACAAGAAAAACCGTGACAAGTTCGGCATCTATCTTGCCGAAGGTGTTAAACCGGTAAGAGAAGCCTTTATTTTGGGGCAAAAAGTGGTTGCACTTTTAGGCACGGAAAAGGGGTTTTATCTTCTCGGTGATTTTTCAAGCCCGAAAAACGAGATTTTAAGCGAAGACGTTTTTAAGTCTATAAGTTCGGAAGTTTCACCGCAAGGCATTATTGCAGTTATTGAAAAACCGATTAACACTTTAAAAGATTGCAGTTCTTCGTCGATTTTATTAGACGGTGTATCAGACCCTGCAAACGTCGGTGCTATTATTAGAACGGCAGCGGCTTCTGGATATAATACCGTGTATATTACCGAAGATTCGGCTGACCCTTATTCGCCAAAATCGGTTAGGGCAAGCATGAGCGGTGTTTTCCGTGTGGAAATAATTTCGGCAAAGAGAGAAGAATTGCTAAAAGTTATCACTAAGCCTATGCTTATTGCCGATATGGACGGGCAAAACCTTTTTGAAACGAAAATTCAAGGCGATTATTGCTTAGTTATCGGCAACGAAGGAAACGGCGTATCTAATTTGGTACGTAAAAGCGCAAGCCTTTTTGTTAGTATCCCAATGCAAAACGGGGTAGAAAGTTTAAATGCTTCGGTATCCGCGGGGATAATAATGTACCACTTAAAAAACAACAAATAACATATAAGGAGAAAACAATGTCAGGACATAGCCACGCAGCGAACATCGCTGTTAAAAAAGCAAAAACCGACGCTATTAAGGGTAGAATTTTTACTAAGGTAGGTAGAGAAATTGCCGTTGCCGCAAAAAACAACCCCGATCCTAGCACCAACAGTAAACTTGCCGATGCTATCGCAAAAGCAAGATCCGTAAATATGCCTAACGACAACATTAAAAGATGTATCGCAAAGGCTGCAGGTGAACTTTCGGGTTCTAACTACGAAGAATTAACCTATGAAGGATACGGACCATCAGGTAGTGCGGTTATAATTAAGACCTTGACTGATAATAAAAACCGTACCGTTGACTACGTTAGAACGGCTATGAGAAAGCATGGTGGTTCGCTCGGCAACGCAGGGTGCGTTTCTTTTACTTTTAATACGGTTGGCGTACTCGTTATCGAAAGAAAACCCGAACTTTCTGAAGACGAAGTTATGGAATTTGCATTAGATGCAGGTGCAGAAGATTTTATCGCCGAAGACGATGCTTTTATCGTTCACACCGCACCTAGCGATTTTTCTCAAGTTAGAAAATATTTGGAAGATAAAGGACTTAACTTCTTCGAAGCCGAAGTCACCATGCTTCCCCAAAACAAAATTACGTTAGAAGGTGACGAACTCGTTAAGTTTAAGAAACTCGTTGACGCGTTAGAAGAACTTGACGACGTACAAGACGTTTATCACAACGTTGATCTTCCTGATGATGACGAAGAATAAAAAAGTTTTTATTTAATGAATAAAAATACCTTGCTTGCGGATACTTATAGTATCGGTGGTAAGGTATTTTCTTTTTTAATGAAAATTATTTTACAGAATTTACGTGAGAATTTACCGCCGTTTTAATAAAGGTAATACGGCGGTAAATTTCCCTCGTATTATCAAAATTAAGTACCGTTGCATATATATTTTGCAACGGTACTTTTATTTTTTTTGTGCTTTTATAAAAATTTTTTCAAAAAAGGGTAAAAACAAGTTTTATTTGTGTTATAATATATTCGTATGATAAAATTAAGTTTAAAAAAAGGAGGAAATAATGAAAAGATTTTTTAAGTTTATAATGGCTTTTTCCTTGCTTTTAATTTTAACCCTTTCAGCAGTCGGCTGTAATTTTTTGGTAGATAGTGGCGATACCACTGGTGGCGGAGCACCCATCACACCCCCATCTTCAGGCTCAGGCGAAAGTTCGGGCTTTTCGGTTGACGTTGACCTAAAGGATTCCGTAGTGTTATCCGAAAGCATCACATATACGGCAAATAGTCGTGGAAGTAGCGAGTATTCTTCGGTTGCCGACGTTATTGAACAAACGGACATATATAGAGCATCGGTAGTTATCAACGTTATTTTAGACGAAAGCGTAATAAACGGTAGCGGTACTATTATCGATATTGACGACGGTATTGATTACGGTAATTTAGAAGATAATATTTTCTATATTTTAACTTGCCACCACGTTATTGATAATTGTGAAGGAATGGCTATAAAAGTTTACGTTCCGGATACCGATAAACGTCAATATGACGAAACGGGATATAACGACGATTTTACTTTTTCGGGGAAAATTGGTGGTACGGTTGATAGGTCTCAAGAAGTTTCGTTGGTCGGTGGAGATTTAGACTCTGACATAGCGCTTTTGCGCCTTTACGTTGCCGACGACACGCTTGCTTCTAAAATCGTTAAGGCAAAAATCATAGACAAAGCAAATCCCGTAAGACTTGGTGAAGAAGTTATAGCAATCGGAAATGCCGAAGGTGATCACCCCAACTGGCCAACGAGTGGTTTACTAAGTGATTTAAGCAGTACGAGTATGGTGGAGAATATCGGCAATATGACTCTTTGGGGAATAAGTGCGGATATTTACCCCGGAAACTCGGGCGGTGGTTTATTTAATATGTACGGCGAACTTATAGGCGTGACTAACTCCGGCGAATCGATAACCGATGCAAATGGAAAGACTACGAGTAAAGGTATTAACTTTGCCATACCATTTAAGACTACCGACAATGCAACTACTGATAAAGGTTTTTTAAACGTTGCAAAACAACTTTTAGCAACCTATAACGAATATAATTATGGATACGTTTCAGGAAGAAAAGAAAAGATAGGTATGACTACTTTGTATTCAAACGGAATTATTAAAGTAAGTTCTACTACCTATGGTGGTGCGGCTGATCTTGCAGGTGTAAAAGAAGGCGATATTTTAACTCATGCAAAAATTAAAAGTGTTGGAACTAAAGTTGCGCTTACCAATAATGATGTTTTAGCGGGGCTTATAAGAGCGGGTAAATGTGCCGATACCTTAACCCTTTACGTTCAAAGAACTGTAAACGGAAAAACGAGTAGTTTAGAGATAAATATCGCGCTATCTCAATATTATTATTGCAATACGGGTAATTACACTTTGGTTAAGGCAAGTTAATATAAAAGTCATAAATTAAGCGTTGGTGGTATGCCAACGCTTTTTTTTCATTGACTTTTGACCTTAAATAAAGTAAAATTATAATATGGTTATTTTGGGCTTTGACCCGGGGCTAGCAACACTTGGCTACGGGGTAATACAAACTGATAGAAAAGGACGTGCGGAAATGCTTGATTACGGCATAATTTCCACACCGCAAACGGTAAAGTTTCCGGATAGACTTATCATGCTCGAAAAGGGCGTAGAACAAGTTATCGATACTTTTAAGCCGGACGAAATAGCCATAGAAGAATTATTCTTTGCTAAAAACGTAAAGACGGGGATTAACGTTGCGCACGCAAGGGGTGTTATACTTCTTACCGCAAAGAAAAAGGTTTCTAAAATCTTTGAATATACCCCCCTTCAAATAAAGCAAGCGCTAACGGGCTACGGCAGGGCGGATAAAAACCAAATTCAACAAATGGTAAAAACTTTTTTAAGGCTTAAAACTATTCCTAAGCCTGACGACGCGGCGGATGCTTTGGCGGTTGCATTAACGCACGCACAAACCAATAATTTAAGCGGATTATTTAGTATTTAGGTGATTTTTATGATAGGATACTTAAAAGGCAAGGTTATCTCCTACGGAGACGGGGAAGTAATCTTAGAAAATAACGGAGTGGGCTTTTTAGTTAGTTGCTCGGCTTCCGTTTACGAAAAATTGATTACCGAAGGCTTTGGCGAAGCATTTATTTATACCGCTGTTAGAGAAGACGATCTTTCGCTATCCCGCTTTTTATCTTTAGAAGAAAAAAAGGCGTTTTTAAGCCTTATTTCAGTGTCGGGGGTAGGTCCTAAAATGGGCATTACCATTTTGTCGCAAATGGACCTTAAAACGCTTACCGTGGCGATAGCAAAAGGCGACGTTAAGACCTTATCGTCGGTAAAAGGACTAGGCAAAAAGACGGCGGAGCGCATTATTTTAGAACTTAAAGAAAAGGTGGGCGGTGAAGCGTTTGAATTTAGCGACATTCCCGCACAAACAAAAGTCAAAGTAAACGAAGATGCGGTTATAGCGCTTATGAGTTTAGGGTTTAGTAAAAGTGAGAGCGAAAAGGCGGTATTGTCCGCACAAAATTCGGGCGCTGAAAGTATTGAAAACATCATTGCTTACGCAATAAAGAATATTAAATAAAACGGTAAAGAAGATGGAAGAAGAAAGACTCGTCACAAGCATGCGTGACGAACAAGAAACGGACGTAGAAAACGTGCTTCGTCCAAAGTCAATGGAAGGATACGTTGGGCAAGACAAGGTTAAAGATAACCTTGCCGTGTTTATTCAGGCGGCAAAAATGAGAAACGATGCGTTAGACCACGTATTGCTTTACGGACCTGCAGGGCTTGGTAAAACTACTCTTGCGCACATTATTGCAAGCGAATTAGGAACGCAAATCAAGGTGACTAGCGGTCCTGCAATAGAGCGCGCGGGCGACCTTGCGGCAATTTTAACAAACCTAAACGAGAACGACGTTTTGTTCATAGACGAAATTCATAGACTTAATCATAACGTAGAAGAAATACTTTATCCTGCAATGGAAGACTTTACCTTAGACTTTATTATTGGTAAAGGACCTTCGGCAAAGAACGTTCAGTTGCCACTTCCCAAGTTTACTTTGGTTGGCGCAACCACGAGAGCGGGTATGTTATCTTCGCCCCTAAGAGATAGGTTTGGGGTTATTTGTAGGCTTGAAAACTATACTATAACTGAACTTACCGAAATAGTCGTTAGGTCTGCCGATAAACTCGGTGTTAAGATAGAAGAAAAAGCCGCCGAAGAAGTGGCTAAAAGAAGCCGTGGAACACCGCGTATTGCAAACAGACTGCTCCGCCGTGTTAGAGACTTTGCTATCGTTAAAGGACATAAACAAATTGAACTTTCCGACTCTAAAAGTGCGCTTTCAATGTTAGAGATAGACGAATACGGACTTGATGCAATAGATATTAAACTCTTAAAGGCTATGGCGGAAAAATTTGGTGGTGGACCGTGTGGCTTAGAAACGATTGCCGCAACCATTAATGAAGACGCAAACACCATAGAAGACGTTTACGAGCCGTATCTTCTTCAACTTGGCTTTATTGCAAGAACGCCAAGGGGCAGGGTGCTTTTAGCAAAAGGGTACGAACATATCGGTCTTAAAATGCCGAACGACAAAAAAGAGCAAATAGTAGAATACGGGATTATAAATGAAGACTAGTGATTTTGATTATTATTTGCCCGAAGAACTAATCGCGCAAACCCCCGTGTATCCGAGAGATTCTTCAAGGCTTTTGGTTTACGACAAAGCGAAAGATAAAGTTTTTCACGAGCATTTTTACGATATTAAAAAATATCTAAAAAAGGGCGACGTTTTGGTTAGAAACAATACCAAAGTTTTGCCTGCGCGTATGTTTGCCTACACCGAAAACGGTGGAAAAGTAGAAGTGCTTTTATTAAAGCGCTTTGACCTAAGAGAGTGGGAAGTTTTAGTAAAGCCCGGTAAAAAAGCAAAACCCGGTGCAAAACTTACCATAAACGAAGAACTTTCTTTAGAAGTTTTGTCGGTGATAGAAGAAGCGGGCAGTAGAAGGGTTTCGTTTAACTTTTCGGGTGTTTTTGAAGATATAATTTCAAGGGTTGGCGAAATGCCTTTGCCACCTTACATTAAAGAAAAATTAAAAGACCAATCGAGATACCAAACCGTTTACGCTAAGGTAGACGGTTCGGCGGCGGCACCTACTGCGGGGCTACATTTTACCGAACAGCTCACTAGCGAACTAAAAGAAATAGGCGTTGAAATAGTAGACGTTTTGTTGCACGTAGGCTTAGGGACTTTCCGCCCAGTTAAAGCGGACGATATAAACGAACACCACATGCACTCTGAATACTACGAAGTGAGCAAAGAAACTGCCGAAATAGTAAACCGTGCAAAAAGAGAAGGTAGACGCGTTATAGCCGTTGGGACTACGAGCGTTAGAACTCTAGAGAGTGTTGCCGATGATAACGGCTTTATTAAAGAGTGCAAAGGGAACACCGAAATCTTTTTGTATCCACCTTATAAATTTAAGTGCGTAGACGGGCTTATTACAAACTTTCACTTGCCAAAGTCCACTTTGGTAATGTTAGTATCTTGCACGTCGAGTAGAGAGAAGATTTTGGAACTTTACAACTTAGCGGTTAGCGAAAAGTATCGTTTTTTCTCTTTTGGAGATGCTTGCCTATTTATATAAAAAAGCAATTTACCGATAAAAATAATATAACGGAAAAATATGGAAAAATTTTACTACGAACAAATAAAACAAGATAAAAGAACGGGTGCAAGGGTTGGTATTTTGCATACCCCTCACGGCGATATTGAAACGCCCACCTATATGCCTGTTGGAACGCAAGCATCGGTAAAAGGTGTTATGCCGAGAGATTTGAAAGAAGCAAAAACTCAAATTCTTTTAGCCAACACCTATCACCTTCACATGCGCCCCGGTGACGAAACGGTTGCTAAGGCAGGCGGTCTTCACAAGTTTATGGCGTGGGATAAACCAATTTTAACCGATAGTGGCGGATTTCAGGTTTTCTCGCTTGCAAAACTTAATAAGATTAAAGACGAAGGTGTTTATTTTAACTCTCACGTAGACGGAAGTTTACACTTTATATCCCCCGAAAAAGCAATGGAAATCGAAAACAACTTGGGCGCTGATATAATTATGGCTTTCGACCAATGCTCGCCCTACGGTGCTGATTACGCAACGAGTAAGGTCGCTATGGAAAGAACGTTAAAATGGCTTGATCGTTGCGAAAAGGTACATAAAAACGATAACCAAGCACTTTTCCCAATCGTGCAAGGGAATATGTTTAAAGATTTAAGACTTACGAGTTTAAAAGAAACTATTCCTTACGCAAAGTACGGCATAGGTATTGGCGGACTCTCCGTTGGCGAGCCCAAAAGTGTTATGTACGATATTATGGACACTATGTTAGAGCACTATCCCACCCACGTACCGCGCTATCTTATGGGTGTTGGAAGCCCCGATTGCTTGATAGAAGGGGTGCGCCGTGGTATAGATATGTTCGACTGCGTGCTTGCAACGAGAGTGGGTAGAAACGGAACTGCATTTACTAGTAGCGGGAAAGTAGTAGTTAGAAACGGTGCTTTTAAAGAAGACTTTTCAGTTTTAGATAAAGAGTGCGATTGCTATGCTTGTAAAAACTACACCAAGGCTTATTTAAGGCACATGATAAACGTTGGCGAAATGATGGGTGGTATGATGATATCCCTTCATAACATAACATACTTAAACAAACTTATGGCGGAGATTAGGCAAGCCATTTTAGGCGATTACTTTACCGAGTATGCCGAGGAGTTTTACAAGAAAACAGGCGGTACTTATAAGTAAAAAGATGCCGAATTTGGGCGATTACTTAAAATATTTGAAAAAGTAGTTGCAATTAAAGATAAAATGATTTACAATAGTCAAGAAATATAATTTAAGGAGAAAATAAAATGTTTTTTAACTTATTAGAAGATGCGGCAAACACTGGTAGCCCTGTCACTACCTATATCATTATGGGTGTGTTGGTTGTAGCGATTATCGGTCTTTTCGTATGGCAAACTATTTCTGGAAAGAAGAAACAAAAAGAAGCACAAGAAATGGTTAACTCTATTAAAAAGGGTGACAGAATTAAAACCATCGGCGGAATTTGTGGATTTTTAGTAGAAGTTAGAGAAAGCGACAACACTATCGTTATCGAAACTGGTACTGATGAAAACAAGTCTTACATTAGATTGGTAAGAGAAGCAATTTATCAAACCGGTCCTGCCAATCCCCAAGCACCCGTTGTAGAAGCAAAGGTAGAAGAAGTTCCTGCAGAAGCAAAAGTAGAAGAAGTTGCTACTATTGAAGAAGTTGTAGAAACAGCTGAAGAAAACTAATTAAATAAATCTAAAAAGCGAAAGGAGATAAACAACTATGATAACAGCAAACCAAGTTAAAGAATTAAGAGAAATGACTGGCGCAGGAATGATGGACTGTAAAAAAGTTTTAGCAGAAACTAATGGAGACGAAGAAAAGGCAATTGAACTTTTAAGAGAAAGAGGAATTGCAAAAGCTGCTAAAAAATCAGATAGAATTGCAGCAGAAGGTTTAGTTACTACTTATGTTTCAGAAGATAAAAAAATAGGGGCAGTAGTAGAAGTAAATGCAGAAACAGACTTTGTTGCTAAAAACGAAGAATTTAGAAGTTTTGTAGCAGATGTTGCAAGACAAGTAGTTGAAAAAAATCCAACAACAGTAGAGGAATTATTAGAACAACCATCTATATCAGAAGAAGGCAAAACAGTTGGAGAGGTTTTAACAGGAAAAATTGCTACAATAGGTGAAAACATGTCTATTAGAAGATTCGAAAGATTTGAAACAACAGGTTTAGTAGAAAGCTATATACATGGAGATGGAAAAATAGGAGTT
>CAJMCT010000029.1 GCA_905211955.1 uncultured Eubacteriales bacterium
TGAATTTAGGAGAAAAAATAAGGGATCTAAGGCTTATTTGCGAACTTACGCAAGAAGAATTAGCGGATAGGTGCGAACTTACTAAAGGTTATATTTCTCAGTTAGAAAACGACCTAACCAGCCCGTCTATTGCGACGTTAATAGATATACTATCGGCGCTTGGAACTAACCTAAAAGAGTTTTTTCAGGACGTTGGAGCAGAAGAAAAGGTATGTTTTACCAAGGCGGACTTTATAGAAAAGGTGACTGACGAGTATACACTTAACTGGCTTGTCCCCAACGCGCAAAAAAATGCGATGGAGCCTGTAAAGGTAAACTTAAAAGCAGGCGAGAGTATGGACGAAGACTTTCCGCACGAAGGCGAGGAGTTCGGATTCGTGTTAAAAGGGGAAATAGTTATTTTACTCGGAAAGAAGCGTATCAAAGTAAGGAAAGGCGAGAGTTTTTATTTTACTTCTGATAAAGTGCATAAGATTGCAAACAAAACAAAAGTGGACGCGGAATTTTTATGGGTGTCTTCACCACCGTCCTTTTAGAATAACCATTACTTAAAGTTAGAGGAAAAAATTATGAGTAATAAGATTATTGAATTACAAAACGTGAAAAGACAGTTTGAAGACGGGGTTGTGGTAGTAGACGACCTAAACCTTTACGTAAGAAAAGGCGAATTTATCACCTTTTTAGGGCCTTCTGGTTGCGGAAAAACCACCACGCTTCGTATGATAGCGGGTTTTGATAAGCCCACCGAAGGCAAAATACTTCTTAACGGCAAAGATATAAGCAACTTGCCCCCGAATAAGCGCCCTATAAACACGGTATTCCAACGCTACGCGTTATTTCCGCATCTTAACGTATACGATAACGTCGCTTTTGGCTTAAAAATGAAAAAGGTTAAAGTGACCTACAAAAAAGAAACGGGCGAAACGGTAGAAAAAATCGAAAAGTATAAAAAGTGGGAAATCGCAAAAAAAGTTGAAAAGGTTTTGAAAATGGTAGACCTTGAAGGCTTTGAAAAAAGAAGCGTATCAACTTTATCTGGCGGACAACAACAACGTGTTGCAATAGCAAGGGCGATTATTAACGAGCCTGAAATTTTGCTTTTAGACGAACCGTTAGGCGCCTTAGACCTTAAAATGAGAAAGGATATGCAGTTAGAACTTAAAGAAATGCACAAAAAACTCGGCATAACCTTTATCTATGTCACCCACGACCAAGAAGAAGCGCTTACTATGAGCGATACTATTGTGGTTATGAAAGACGGTGTAATTCAACAAATCGGTACGCCTACCGATATATATAACGAACCTAAAAACTCGTTTGTTGCCGACTTTATTGGCGAAAGTAATATATTTAGCGGAACTATCGTTGGTGATAAAAAGGTTAGATTTATTGGACACAACTTTGACTGCGTAGACGAGTTTGAAAAGAACGAAAAAGTTGACGTAGTCGTTCGTCCAGAAGACGTAGTGTTGGTAGACGCTGGCGAAGGCCAAGTAGACGGCAAGATTATAAACTCTATATTTAAGGGCGTTCACTATGAAATGGTGATGAAGGTAGGCAAAACCGAAATCATTATCCAAGACACCATAGAAAGAAAGGTTGGCGAGCAAGTAAGTTTAAAGATTGCTCCGAACGATATTCATATTATGGCTAAGGAATTCTCGTCGAACAAATACGACGGATATATTACCAAGAAAAACACCGTTTGCTTTGGCGACGGCGAGTTTGAATGTGACGTCACTCAACTTTATAAAGGCTCTATTCTTGACGAAGAAGGGTACTTAATCACCGCTGAAGGCGAAAAGATTGACCTTACCGACGTAGACGTAAACGTAGAAGTTGGCTTAAAGGATATAAAGATTACCGACAACGCAGAAGAAGGCGGTGCGGAAGGCAATATTATATCAATTATATATAAAGGCGACCACTATCAACTAATTGTTCGCACGGACGAAAATGAAGAAGACTTCGTATTCGATACCGAGGACACTTGGAACGTAAACGATAGAGTAGGCGTAATCATACCTTCTGAAAAAATTAAACTTTCCTTAAAACAGGAGATTAAAAGATGAGCAAGGAAAAAAGCACTGTAAAAAGTGAAGGCAAAAGATTTTCCTTTGCTTTTTCAAGAAAACAACTTTGTATACCGTACGGATTATTTCTTGCGATGTTCGTGGTATTGCCATTGTTTGTAATAATCTACTATGCGTTTACTGACGCAAACGGGGCGTTTACCTTTTATAACTTCGTGGAATTTTTTACCGACCAAACCAAACTTAGCACCCTTTTAATCAATATTGGCGTAAGTTTTTTAGTGACTTTAATATGCTTATTGATAGCATATCCTACCGCGTATATACTTTCTAAAATGAGTCAAAAAATAGCCTTTGTGTTCTTGCTATTATTCACCATGCCAATGTGGATAAACTTCGTGCTTCGTGCAATGGCAATGAAAGAACTATTAGGCCTTATGGGTATAGGTTTAGGCTCTGGCGCAAGCATAATAGGTTTAGTGTACGACTTTTTGCCGTTTATGATATTGCCTATATATTCGACCTTAATAAAAATGGATAAAAGTTTAGAAGAAGCGGCTTTTGACCTTGGTGCAAATAGAGTAAAGGTGTTTATGAAAATAACCTTGCCGTTATCTCTGCCGGGAATTATAAGCGGAGCAATGATGGTGTTTTTGCCTGTAATGAGTTGCTACGTTATAACCGATACGTTTAGCGGAAGCACGGGCTTTACTGTTATAGGTAAACTAATCGCATGGTGTTTCCTTGGCGAAAACGGAACTATGGCGAACGTAAACGGGGGTGCTACAATTTCACTCGTAATGCTAGTTATAATGTTTTTAACCATGCTCTTAACGGGCGGATTTAAGGCGGACAATAACGTTAGGGGGACGAATATATGACGAAAAAAGTTTTAATGCACTTATTTTTATATTTAGTCCTTGCGTTTATCTATATTCCAATCTTTATATTGGTAATTTACTCGTTTAACTCTGGCAAAACTATCGGCGTATGGGAAGGCTTTTCTTTCGAGTGGTACGCAAAATTATCGGAAGTAAAAGACGTAGTTATAAATACCGTCACGTTGGCAATAGTATCAAGCGTTATCGCAACCATATTGGGAACTGCGGGCGCAATCGGTATTTATTACAGCAAAGGAAAGTTAGGCAAAACGGTAAAAGGCGCATCGCAAATCCCCGTAGTAAACTCTGAAGTAGTCACTGCGTGCGGTTTGGTTATGCTCTTTATGTTAATAGGTTTGCCGAATAGATCGGTTGTAATACTTTATATAGGTCATATCGTTTTAACTACGCCTTTCGTAGTATTATCGGTTATGCCCAAATTAAAGCAAATGGACCCCAGTTTATACGAAGCGGCGTTAGACCTTGGTGCAACCCCCGCAAAAGCCTTGTTTAAGGTTATCCTTCCCGAAATAATGTCGGGCATATTTGCAGGCTTTATGATTGCAATAACTTTGTCGTTAGACGATTATATTATAACCGCAACGCTATCGCCTTTAGGCTACGATACGATAAGTACCGCGGTTTATAAGTCGATTGCATTAACCACCGAAACTGCAAGTGAAAAAGTTCCTATTTATAGGGCCTTAACTACCATAATTTTCGCAATCACCGTTTTAGCGGTAGTAGTTATGAATATTAGGGCAAAGAAAAGACCTGCAAAGGAGGGCAAGTAATATGGCTAAAAAAGTCAAGACCTTCTTTACGAGTATTCTTTCGGTTTTATGTTTAACTTGCCTTTTAAGCGGTGTTTTGCTTCCCAAAAAAGCACTTGCCGAAGAACAAACTAAAAAAGTGACGGTATTTTCTTGGGAAGACTATATAGACGAAGATTTGCTTACAGAGTTTACCGAAGAAACGGGCATAGAGATAGATTACTTTACCTTTGCTACTAACGAAGAAATGTATAACGAAGTGACAAAAAACCCCAAGGCTTGCGACCTACTTTGTCCTTCTGAATATATGATAATGAAAATGCGTAGCGAAGACTTAATAAAAGAGTATGAAATTCCTGAAACGTATAGCGAATACGCATCGCCGTATATAAAGCAAGTGTTTGACGAACTCGGCATGAACACTGAAAATAACAAAACGTTTGCAATAGGATACATGTGGGGAACGATGGGCATGATTTATAATGCCGATAAGATTTCCGTTGACGACCTAAATAGATGGTCTGCAATGCTAAACGAAGAATATAAGGGCAAGATTACTATCAAAGATAGTGTAAGAGATACTTATATCTTTGCACTCGCAATCGTTTACGAAGAAGAACTAATGCAAGCCAAGTCTTTAGGCGATACTGAGTATAGAGCAAAACTTAACGAAGTATTAAATAGAACGGATAACGAAACGATCGCAAAGGTACAAGAAGTATTGGTTGATATTAAAGACAACTTATACGGATTTGAAGTTGATAGCGGTAAAGCGGACATTTTAACGGGAAAGATTGATATCAACTATGCGTGGAGTGGAGACGCGGTTTATTCAATGGATGAAGGCGACGAAGCAGGAGTAAATCTTGCGTATGCCGTTCCCGAAGAAGCGTCTAACGTATGGTTTGACGGTTGGGTAATGCCCAAAGAGGCTAATACCGAGTATGCAACTGAGTTCTTAAACTTTATAAGTAGACCCGAAAATGCGGTTAGAAATATGGAATATATCGGCTATACGTCGTGTATGGCAGGGGACGCTGTTTTTGAAAATGCGGTTGATTGGTACGGTGCGGAATATTTGCCCGAAGCAATTAGTCAAGAAGAATTAGACGAATTGGCTTTAGAAGATCCAGATATAATAGAAGAATACGTGCCTTATGACGGCGGTTTTGCCTTAAAAGATACGTATGGCGAACTTATTTACGAAACGGATAGGGTATACCTTAAAACGTTTGAATTAGATAATGACGGCAACCACGTAAATTTTGGCGAAGAAGAAGTTTACAAGGTAGACTTAAAATACTTTTTCGATCCCACTTGTACGGACGACTCTTACGTGATTTATACTACGGAAATGGGTAGACAACTCTATGCGCAGTACTCAGACGAAGAAACTATTAAACGTTGCGTAGTTATGCAAAACTTTGATAACGAAACCATGGAAAAGGTAAACGAAATGTGGAGCACGGTAAAACTTATTACCCTTCCCGCATGGGCAATAATCGTTTCGGCTACCGTTATCGTAGTAGGTTTATTACTTTTAGTCGTTTATAAGTTTAAGGACAAAATCTTCAAAAAAAGAATTCCCGATTCGACTATAGAAGAACAAAAACACGGCATGAAAGTAGTAAAAAAAGAACAACTATAAAAAAATTTATAAAACAAAAACCCGACTTTTAATTAAGTCGGGTTTTATTTTTAATAGTCCCAAGTGGGGATATACTCTTCGCTTGCGCTTTGCAGTTTTTGGTAATACATATTCTCGATATTAAGCGAGAGTGCATAGTCGATTACCTTATCGTATTCGCGCTTAGTGATCTTTCTTTTAAGTTCGGGAAAGTTTTCTATCTTTCCAAACGGAGTATATTGACTCATAACGTTTATATACGCCTTATCTTTTATGGTATTAAACCAATCTAAGATTTTAATAGAATCATCTGTGCATTGTGGCAAAACTAAATGTCTAACAATAACACCGCTTTTTTGTAAGCCGTCTTTCCCAAAGACGGTTTTTTTATTAGTCATAAACTCGATGGCTTTGCTTGCTACCGTAAAGTAGTTTTCTTTTCCCGAATATCTTTTAGATAGGATAGGGGAAAAGTATTTCATATCGGGTAAGTATATATCGATATAATCGTTTATTTTTTCAAGCGCGTCTAAGTTTTCGTATCCGTGTGTGTTATAAACTATTGGGATATTCGGCTTATAGATATTTAGCGCTTCTATAATCTTATCTGAGTAGTGGGTGGGGTTTACAAGGTTTACGTTGTGTGCGCCTTTATTTTCTAACTCTTTGAAAATCTCGGCAAGCTCTTTTGCCGAAATCTCTTTTCCACGCATAGATCTAGAGAGTTCAAAGTTTTGACAAAACACGCATTTAAGCGAACACCCCGTAAAGAACACCGTTCCCGAACCGTTTACCCCTGAGATAACCGGTTCTTCAAACTTATGAAGATAATATTTAGCAATCTTTATCGTGTTCTTTTCACCACAAAATCCGATTGTTTTATTGCGGTCTACACCGCATTTGTTTGGACATAAATTACAGTTCATAATCTTATTCAAGTTCAAAAGCACCAGTATAGAGTTGATAATACTTGCCTTGTTTTTCGATAAGTTCTTTATGCGAGCCACGTTCAATAATGACGCCGTGTTCTAACACCATAATAACATTAGAGTTTTGAACGGTAGAAAGTCTATGTGCGATAACGAAAACCGTTCTTCCGTCCATAAGTCTATCCGTACCTTTTTGAACTAGCGCTTCGGTTCTAGTATCGATAGAAGAAGTTGCTTCGTCCATAATCATAACGGGGGCGTCTTTTACCGCTGCACGAGCGATAGATAAAAGTTGACGTTGACCTTGAGAAAGGTTAGCGCCGTCGGCAGTTAGCATTGTGTTATAACCGTCGGGAAGTCTTCTTATAAAATCGTCTGCATAAGCAAGGCGCGCAGCATTTATACAGTCTTCGTCGGAAGCCGAAAGTCTGCCGTAGCGGATATTTTCCATAACCGTTCCGGTAAATAGGTTAGTGTCTTGTAAAACTATTCCCAAAGAACGTCTAAGATCGGCTTTTTTAATTTTATTAATGTTTATACCGTCGTATCGAATCTTACCGTCCGCAATATCGTAAAAGCGGTTGATAAGGTTGGTAATGGTCGTTTTTCCCGCACCCGTACTGCCTACAAAGGCTACCTTTTGACCGGGGTGTGCGTATAGTGTGACGTTGTGTAAAACGATTTTTTCGGGTACGTAAGCAAAGTCAACGTCAAACATTTGAATATCACCTTTAAGTTCGGTATAAGTAATAGTTCCGTCGGCTTTATGGGGGTGTTTCCAAGCCCAGTGACCGGTACGCTCAGCGCATTCTTCAATAGTGCCGTCGTCTAAAATTTTGCATCTAACTAAAGTGACGTATCCATCGTCCGTTTCAGAAGGTTGATCAAGTAGTTCAAATACTCTTGATGCACCCGCAAGTCCCATAACGATAGAGTTGATTTGTTGAGACGAGTGAGAAATGTTTACCGAGAACTGTTTACTTATCGGCAAGAAAGCAACGATGGTTATAATAAACGTGTTTACAACTGCCCCCGTTTCTTCGTTAATACTCTGCAAGGGTTGAAGCCCTGTTATAGTAAGGTTAGGAACGTCTAAAACAAAAAGTAGACCGCCAACGAAGGCAACTAATACGTATAAAATGTTTCCGATATTGCCCATTATAGGCATCAATATATTTGCAAAGGTGTGAGCCTTAGTTGCGTCTTCACAAAGTTGGTCGTTTCTTTTGTCGAAGTCGGACTTGGATTCGTTTTCATGGCAAAAGACTTTGATAACCTTTTGACCTTGCATCATTTCTTCGATAAAGCCTTCTTCTTCGCCTAAGGATTTTTGTTGGCGCATAAAGTATTTTGCAGACCTTCCGCCGATTTTCTTGGTGACGAAGAACATGCTTGCGATTCCTAAGAATACGACTAAAGATAGCCAAATACTAGAAGTAAACATTATGAAAAGCAAAACTATAACGCTAACGAGTGAGGATAGAATTTGAGGTATGCTTTGCGAAACGAGTTGACGAAGGGCATCAGTATCGTTAGTGTAAACACTCATAATATCGCCCGTTTTGTGGCTATCGAAAAACCTTACGGGGAGTGTTTGCATTTTGTTAAAGAGTTCAGTTCTTATTTGGTGTAAAAAGTTTTGTGTAAGAATTGCACCAAGTCTTGTGTAAATAAACCGTGCAAGTATACCCGAGCCGTAAACAACACCCATGGTGACGAATATACCGACTAAGTCTTTCCAAACGTTAGATAAACTCGTTGCGACACCGGTGTTTATAACCGTTAAAAGTCTTGTTAAGAATAGGGAAGAAGCTACGCTAACGCCCGCGCTTATAACCAAACAAACTAAAATAGTGATAAGCAACTTTTTGTTGTTTTGAAAAAGCATTTTAATAAGACGAGAAAGAGTTCCTTTTTTTGGTGCAAGACGTTGGGGTTTAACTCCCTTTGTGGGGGCTTTTCTAATACTACGCATTTAAGTTGCCCTCCTTTTTGTCTGCTTCAATCTTGTTTTGAGAGTAATATAACTCTTGATAAATCTCGTTATTACTTAATAATTCTTCGTGCGTGCCGACTGCCGAAATTTTTCCGCAGTCCATTATGATAATCTTATCGGCGTCTTGAACTGACGCAATACGTTGTGCGATAAAGATTTTAGTGGTGGAAGGAATATATTCTTTAAGCGACTTTCTAATAAGTGCGTCCGTCTTAGTGTCAACCGCACTAGTAGAGTCGTCAAAGATAATAATTTTTGGTTTTTTCAAAAGCGCTCTTGCAATACAAAGTCTTTGCTTTTGTCCGCCCGAAACGTTTGCACCGCCTTGTTCAATAATTCTATTTAAGGGCATATCTCCAATTTGCGACATATTAAGTGCAGTTTTAACTTCTTCTTCAGTAGCGTCTTTATTGCCCCAGCGCATATTCTCTAAAACCGTACCCGAGAAAAGCACGTTCTTTTGAAGAACCATAGCAACCGAGTTTCTAAGCGAATCTAAATCGTATTCTTTAACGTTTTTACCGCCCACTTTAACTTCGCCAACCGAAGCGTCGTAGAGCCTAGGTATAAGTTGTACTAGTGAAGTTTTGCTAGACCCGGTAGAGCCAATAATACCAATCGTTTCGCCCGAATTGATTTTGAGGTTAATGCCTGATAACGCTAAGTTTTCGGCTTTTTCCGAATACTTAAAACCGGTGTTAATAAACTCAATTGAGCCGTCTAAAACTTCGGTGTCGGGGTTATCGGGAGATTTTATAGAACTTTCTTCTGATAAAACTTCGGAAATACGTTTTGCACTTGCCGTACTCATAACTAGCATTACCATAATCATTGAAAGCATCATAAGGCTCATAAGTATTTGGTAAGAGTAAGACATAAAACTTTGAAGTTCAGTCCATTGCAAAAGTTTATTTTGTGAATTGATAATCATTACCGAGCCGACTATATAAATTGCGATAAGCCCCGCGTAAACGCAAAAGTTCATTATAGGGGTGTTAAGCGCAATAAGTTTTTCGGCTTTTGTAAAATCGTTTTTAACGTTTGAAGAAGCCTTGCCGAATTTTTCTTTTTCGTAATCTTCTCTAACGTAAGATTTAACTACTCTAATACCGCGAATATTTTCTTCAACAGATTCGTTTAAAGCGTCGTATTTATGGAAAATACGGTTAAAGAAGGGAACTGCCTTTTTAGTGACGAGTAAAAGTCCTAAGGTTAGAATTGGTGCAGTTGCAAGGAAAATAAGCGCCATTTTCCAGTTAATGCTAAACGCCATAGTTAGCGAGAATATAAGCATCATCGGTGCGCGAACGGCAACTCTAACTAACATCATATAAGACATTTCTACGTTAGTGACGTCGGTGGTAAGTCTAGTCACCAACGAACTCGTAGAGAACTTGTCGATATTACTAAACGAAAAGCCTTGAATTTTATAATAAAGGTCTTTTCTAAGGTTTTTAGCAAAACCGCTTGATGCTACGGCACAGTGCTTACCCGATAATACACCGCAAAGTAGTGATAAAAATGCAATAAAAATAAGTACAAGCCCAAAAAACAATATAATAAGTAAAGTGTTAGGTTCACCGCCACCGCTTAAAAAGTTAACTATTCTAACCAAAAAAGCATCGGGGTTTGTCGCTTGACCAGAAGATATTTCAATAGCACCTAAAAGTAGAGTCATAATGTAGGGGATAAAGCATGCTAAAACAACTTCTATCATAACGAAAATAGGAGCAAGTAGAGATGGTTTTTTATATTCCCTAATGCTTTTAGCAAGGGTTTTAAGCGCAAATGAAAGACCGTTAGTGTTTTTCGTGGTGGTTTTACTTTTCATTTTTCACTCCTTTACAAAATATATCAAGAATAAAATCGGGGCTAGGTAGGTGCATGTTTTTTTAATTTCTTTAGGTGCAATAACGTAAATAAGAGTTGCACCTTGAATAATAGATAAGAATAATTCCATACCCTCTTTTGGGGTTTTATCGGTGATAAACTCGCCGTTTTTTTGCCCTTCTAAGAAAAGGGTTTTAATAAACGTAATTGGATTATATTCACTATTTTGACAATTATTATCGTCTTTTAATTTTTTATCGCGTCTTTTAAAAGATTGCGACACGAAAAAGTAGAAAAAGTAAGCAAAAGTCTCGTCTTTTTTAAGTCCAGAGTATATATCGTTTACGATTATTTCCAACTTGTTTTTATAACTACTTTCGGCGTTGATTTTCTCTAAAAGTTCCAAAGATTTTTTTTGATTTTTAGAAGACAAAACCGCATCGTAAATATCTTTTTTGCCTTTAAAATAGTGGTAAAAAAGACCGTGACTACACTTGGCTTTTTTAACGATATCGTCAACTGTAGTGCCCGCATAACCCTTGTCGCAAAAAACCATAAGTGCGCACTTAATCAGTTGATCTTTTCGCGCTTCTTTAAGTTTATCAAACTGCTCTTTCGTCTTAGGCATAAAACCTTTCCTTAAACTGTTTTTATTCTTAAATTTTATTATAAGATTCGGCGATTTTTTTGTCAAACAAATAACGCAATTTTTTGGTTTTTTATTGACGAAAAAGTCAACAAAAAAACT
This sequence comes from uncultured Eubacteriales bacterium, assembly GCA_905211955.1. GTDB lineage: Bacteria > Bacillota > Clostridia > Christensenellales > Borkfalkiaceae > UBA1259. The sequence goes on from CAJMCT010000029.1 coordinate 10,818, forward strand.
TTTTGACAAAATACCCAGATTTAAGATAAAAAATGGCGAAAAAGAAAGGGGATAAAAGCGCAAAGAAATACAAATTAAGATTGACAACATATTTAAAAATATGTATAATAAACTTTAATGCTTATAATGACAAAAGATTAAGGAAAGATTATGAAGTACCTATTTAGTAGTGAAAGCGTGACTTGTGGTCACCCTGACAAAGTTTGTGATCAAATCTCAGACGCAATTTTAGACGAATAT
>CAJMCT010000030.1 GCA_905211955.1 uncultured Eubacteriales bacterium
TATACTATATAAATTGGTTTTGCAATGATTTTTTTGACATTTTCGGTATTTTTTATGTGTTTAGGGGGCGGTTTTCTTGGATAAATTCGGCATATTCAAACTTTTAAATTCTTTTTACGACTTTTATTCAAAAAATAAGGGTAGCAATTCTCAAACTTCCCCTTTTGAAAACGTAGAAAAAGCGGAAAATCAAAGCGGTTTTTCTAATAATGAAAATAAAAACGTCTCGCCATTAAAAAAGACCGTTCCACTCCAACACTCTATGCTGTCTACAATGAAAAATCACGACGAGATTTTAAGGCGAGTAAAACAAGAAAACTCCAAACTTTGATAACAAAAAAAGAGAAGCAAAACTGCTTCTCTTTTCGATTTGAATTGAATTTCGCAATCCTTGAAACTATCTCTTTGAGAATTGGGGTGCGCGACGAGCCTTCTTTAAGCCGTATTTCTTTCTTTCCTTCATTCTGGAATCTCTGGTTAAGAAACCTGCTTTTTTCAAAACTGCTCTGGTTTCGGGTTCAGCTTCTAACAAAGCACGTGAAATACCGTGTCTGATAGCGCCTGCTTGACCGGTGAAACCACCACCGCAAACGTTTACAACAACGTCATACTTTGCCGAAGTTTCGGTTAAAGTAAGGGGTTGACGTACGATAAATTTTAAGGTGTCTAAGCAAAAATATTCGTCAATGCTCTTGTTGTTGATGGTAATAACGCCATCACCAGCGGGAAGCAAACGAACGCGTGCGATTGCTTTTTTTCTTCTACCGGTTCCCCAGTATTGAACTTTCTTTTTAGTAGTTGCTTTTGCCATTTTTCCACCTCTTAAACTAATTTAAGTACTTCGGGTTTTTGTGCTTGATGATTGTGTTCGCCAGACTTGTAAACTTTAAGTTTGGTAATCATCTTTCTTCCCAAACTGTTTTTGGGAAGCATACCCTTAATCGCTTCATAAACGGCAACGTCGGACTTGGTTTGCATTAAAGTCTTGTATTGAATTTCTTTAAGTCCGCCGATGTGACCGGTGTGATATCTGTAATATTTCTTTTCTAACTTCTTACCGGTTAAAACAACCTTATCGGTGTTGATTACGATAACGTAATCTCCAGTATCTACGTTAGGCGTGAAAGTGGGCTTGTTCTTTCCGCGAAGAATTGCTGCTACTCTTGATGCAACTCTACCGAGTGCAATGCCTTCTGCGTCAACAACGTACCATTTTCTGACCACGTCTTGTTCGTGTGCCATATACGTCTTCATTGTGTATTTCTCCTTGAATATTATTTGTGTTTTTAGAATTTACTAGGAAAATTTTGACTTTTACAAAACCGGTTCACGACGCCGATTAAGGAGGGCTAATCCTTAAAAGCACATATTTTCCTTTATAAATGCTTAAATATCTTAAAATATTTACCAAGTCTTGTCAAGCATTTTCGCGCGTTTTTTATAATTTTTGCACTATTTTTCTACTGTTTTTAATCTTTTTACTATATATTGTGGCGGTTAAGTTTTTGGCCACAATTTTTTAAGAATAGACTACTTTTTTTAAGCAAAGCGCTTTTGCGGGGAAGGTATCGCCACCAAGCGCGCGGTTTTCTTTTTTTAACATGTTTTCAAGGTCTTTAATTTGCATTTTGCCGTAGCCGATTTTTACGAGCGTGCCTGCAATAATTCTAACCATGTTATACAAAAACCCGTTTCCGCAAATTACGAGTTTTACGTCATTTCCCTTAGATATAATCTTGCACGAATAAACCGTTCTTATTGAAGTTTGTGCGCCAGAACCCGAAGAACAAAAACTTTTAAAGTCGTGCTCCCCTTCTAAGACTTTGCAAGCCTTTTTCATTTTGTCTAAATCAAGCCCAACGTTTACGCGGACCGCATATCTTTCTTTTAGGGGCTCTTCGATTTCGCTTTGGTACATAGAGTACTCGTAGGTTTTTTTCTTTGCCGACCTACACGCATCGAAGTTGTCTTTTGCCCTTTGGCTTTTTAGCACGCGGATATCGGGCGGAAGCAAAGTGTTTAACGCCTTTGCAAACCTTTCGGGCGGAATAGAACTGCCGGTATCAAAGTGCGCCACTTGTCCTTTTGCGTGAACGCCCGCGTCCGTTCTACCGCTACCCCTAACGTTTACCTTTTCCCCCGTTAAGTTTTCGACTGCGTTATTTATGATTTCTTGAACGGTTATGCCGTTTGGTTGAATTTGCCAACCACAATATTGCGTTCCGTCGTAAGATATAGTAAGTTTTACTCTCATATTACACCGCAAGCACTATATAAAAACCGTTGAGAAGCACAACCCCCGTAATAAGTCCTGCAACGACTATCGTGCCAATCAAATCTCTATATGAAAATTTAAGTTTTTTATATCTCGTTCTTTTTTTACTACCCGCATAACACCTTGCGTCCATAGCGTCGGCAAGTTCGTCTGCACGGCGGAAAGAACTTATTAGCAATGGTATAAGCACGGGGATAAGTGCCTTTGCTCTTTTGAAAATATTTCCGCTTTCAAAGTCCGCGCCCCTTGCCTTTTGAGCCTTGATAATTCTATCCGTTTCGTCTAAAAGAGTGGGGATAAACCTTAGCGCAATACTCATTATTAGCGCAAACTCGTGCACGGGAAATTTTATAAATTTTAAGGGGTATAATAAACTTTCGATACCGTCCGCAATCTCTACGGGCGACGTGGTAAAAGTAAGTAGTGAAGCGCCCATAACTATAAGGGTTATTCTAGATACTATAAACCCTGCATTAAGTAGTCCTAAATCGGTGATTTTAATCACCCAAAACTCCGCTAAAACCTTGCCGTCTTGGTTAAAAAGTAGTTGCAAAATTGCGGTAAGTATAACGATAAAGATTACCGCCTTTATGCTTCTTAAAAGTTTTAAGATTGGGATATGCGCAAAAACCGCCGTAGCGATTACGAAAGTAAGGCATGCTAAAAACCCTAAAAAGTGAAAACTCGAAACTAAAAATACAGCTACGATATATGCGATAGAAAGTAATATTTTCGCCCTTGCGTCCATTTTATGAACGAAACTTTCCGCTGGGTAATATTGACCGAAAGTTATCTCTTTCATTTATCCTTACCCCCGTCTAGCGCAACGCAAACGGCATTTATAAAGCCGTCTTGTGTTAAATCGTTATCCGCTTTTATACCCACTTCTTTTAGTGCTTCGGTAAGATACGCGGTAAGCGGAAGATCAAGCCCTAAGGCGATGATGTCTTCCTTTTTAGAAAATACTTCTTTAGGCGTTCCTTCGTCGTACAAAACACCGTGAGAAAATACTGCAACCCTATTGCAGTTTTCGGAAACCAAGTTCATATCGTGCGAAACGATGACTATAGTTTTTACCGACTCACCGTGAAGTTTTTTAAGAAGTTCTATAAACTCTTTTTTGCCTTCTGGGTCAAGCCCTGCGGCAGGCTCGTCCAAAATCAAAATTTCTGGTTCCGAAACGATAACCCCTGCTATCGCAACCCTTCTTTTTTGCCCGCCAGAGAGTTCAAACGGAGACTTGTCTTTAACCTTTATATAATCAAGACCTACCGTTTCTATGGCTTTTTTAACCCTTTCTTTTCTTTCTTCTTCGCTCATTTTAGGGAAGAAGTTTTTCAAACCGAATTCAACGTCGCTTTCAACCGTTTCGGCAAAAAGTTGATGTTCGGGGTATTGGAAAACCATGCCGACTTTAGCGCGAAGCGCCTTAAAATCGCATTTTTTATCAGTTAAATCAAAATCGCCAACGGTGATTTTACCGCTGTTTTTTTGAACTTTAATTAGTCCGTTTAAGTGCTGAACGAAAGTGGACTTACCGCTACCGGTATGCCCTATAATGCCGAAGAAATCCCCCGAATTTATTGTAAGAGAAACGTCGTCTAGCGCTTTTACCGCTAAACTTTTGCTCTTGATACTATAAACGTAAGTTAAATGCTCGGTTTTAATTTGCATAATTCTTCTTTAAGCCTTTGTTCAGTAAGTATTCCTTTGGGAAGTGCAATTCCTTTTTCTATAAGTTTATCCGCCAAAATGCTTGCAGGCGGAAGTTCTAAGCCCATTTCTTTGATTTTGTCTTTTTGTGAAAACACTTGCTCGGGCGTGCCTTCAATTGCAACCTTGCCGTCGTTAATAATGATTATTTTATCGCTATCGACGGTTTCTTCCATATAGTGTGTAATGGCAATAACCGTCACCCCTTGCTCTTTATTAAGTTTTTTTACGACCGAGAGAACTTCTTTTCTACCCTTGGGGTCTAACATAGCCGTAGATTCGTCTAAAACTAATATTTTAGGTTTAAGCGCCAAAACGCCTGCGATTGCTATTCTTTGTTTTTGCCCGCCGGAGAGTCTTTCGGGAGATTTTTTTCTAAACCTTTCCATTACCACGCTTTTTAAAGCAAAGTCTATTCTTTCGCCTATCTCTTTTCTCGGAATTCCTAAATTTTCAGGGCCGAAAGCCACGTCGTCTTCAACGATAGAAGCAACTAATTGATTGTCGGGGTTTTGGAAAACAACGCCTACTCTTTGACGAATTTCAAAAAGCGAGTTTTTATCTTGCGAACAAAACCCGTCAACAGTAATCTTTCCTTCATCGGGCAAAATGAGTGCGTTAAAAAGTTTGGCAAGCGTAGACTTACCACTGCCGTTATGCCCGATAATAGATATAAATTCCCCTTCGTTTACCGAAAGGTTTATATTTTTTAAGACCTTATGTTTTTTGTCGTAAGAAAAACTGACGTTTTCCGCCGTTAAGAGTGGCATTTAAATCTCCAAAAAGTTATTTCAATCATTTATTATAGCAAAGAAGCGCGGTTTTTTCAAGTAAATTATAAACGCTTGTCAACTGCTGTCAAAAAAAGGGATAAATTTTAGTTAAAATCTTTAGGTTTTAGCATTGACTATTTAAAATTATAATTGTATAATTATAATGCTGTTTTAAACATTATATAAACACGGTAAAAATATTACGGAGGACTATATATGAAAAAGATGACTATCGACGGTAATACCGCCGCCAGCCACGTAGCCTATGCCTTCTCGGAAGTTGCGGCAATCTACCCGATTACCCCATCATCTCCTATGGCAGAAGTTGCCGACGAATGGGCAACCGCAGGCAGAACTAATATGTGGGGGCAAAAAGTCAACGTTGCAGAAATGCAGTCTGAAGGTGGCGCTGCAGGTGCCGTTCACGGCTCGCTTTGTGCAGGCGCACTCACCACTACTTACACCGCAAGCCAAGGCTTGCTTTTAATGATTCCGAACATGTACAAAATCGCCGGCGAACTTATGCCGTCAGTTTTCCACGTTTCGGCACGTGCACTCGCTGCTCACTCTCTTAACATTTTCGGCGACCACGCGGACGTTATGGCTTGTCGTCAAACGGGTTTTGCAATGCTTTGCGATTCTTCCGTTCAAGAAGTTATGGATTTAGCACTCGTTGCACACCTTTCAACCTTAAAGTCAAAAGTTCCTTTCCTTAATTTCTTCGATGGATTTAGAACTTCACACGAAGTTGCTAAAATCGATGCTTGGGACGAAGCGAACGACTATGCTGAAATTCGTGCTATTTGTGACGAATTGGGTATTGAAGAAGACGTTAAAGACTTTAAGTCACGCGCTCTTAACCCTGAACATCCTATCCAAAAAGGTACTGCTCAAAACGGCGATACCTACTTCCAAAACAGAGAAACTGCTAACGGCTACTATCAAGCAACCCCCGCAATCGTTCAAAAGATTATGGACGTTGTTTCTAAAAAGTGCGGTAGAAATTATCACCTTTTCGATTACGTTGGCGATCCCAATGCTGAATACGTTGTTGTTTGTATGGGTTCAGGTTGCGAAACTGTTGAAGAATCTATCAATAAACTCAACGCAATGGGCAAAAAATACGGTCTTATCAAAGTTCGTTTATATAGACCTTTTGCTGTTGACGCGTTTATCGCTTCTATCCCTGCTTCTTGCAAAAAGATTGCAGTACTCGATAGAACCAAAGAACCCGGCTCTTTAGGTGAACCTTTATACTTAGACGTTTGCTCGGCTCTCTTAGAAAAGGGCATCAACAACATTAAGGTTGTTGGCGGTAGATACGGCTTAGGTAGTAAAGAATTTACGCCTTCGATGGTTATGGCGGTTTATAAGAACATAGAACAAGACTGCCCCAAGAACCACTTCACTATCGGTATTTACGAAGACGTGACCAATTCTTCGCTTGACTTTAGCGAAAAGTTAGACGCAGCACCTAAGGGTTCTACTTCTTGTAAGTTCTACGGCTTAGGCTCTGACGGAACGGTTGGCGCAAACAAGAACTCTATTAAGATTATCGGTGACCACACTGATAAGCATGCTCAAGCATACTTCTTCTATGACTCTAAAAAGTCAGGCGGTATAACCGTTTCTCACTTAAGATTTGGCGATACTCCTATCCAAAGTGAATATTTAATCGACTCGGCAGACTTCGTACAATGTTCTAACCCATCTTATATCACCCGTTATGATATGACCGGCGATATTAAAGAAGGCGGTACTTTCCTTATCAATACTAACGCAACCACGGTTGAAGCATTAGAAGACTTCTTACCCGCACAAGTAAAACGCGACATCGCTTTAAAGAACATTAACCTTTACGTTATCGATGCTATAAAGATTGCTCAAAACCTTGGCCTAAAGGGTAGAACGAACACCATTTTACAATCGGCGTTCTTCAGAGTTAACCCACAAATCATGCCCTACGACAAGGCTATCGAGTACATGAAATATATGGCTAAAAAGTCCTTCGCAAGAAAGGGCGATGCTATCGTTCAAATGAACTACGATGCAATCGATTCGGCTGCAGGCGACAATCTCGTTAAAATCGCAGTTCCCGAAAGTTGGAAAACTGCTGATACTGGCGCTAAGATGGTTGAAGGCCACAGTGATAAGTATTACCAAGAAATTATTAAACCTATACTTTACTTACAAGGTGACAAACTTAAATCTTCGCAATTCAATGCGGACGGCTCTGTTCCCACCGGTACTACCAAGTTTGAAAAACGTGGCGTAGCAGTTTCCGTTCCCGAAATCATTATTGATAAATGTATTCAATGCGGTACTTGTTCTTTCGTATGCCCGCACGCATGCTTAAGACCTGCACTCGTAAAGAACGGGGAAGAAAAGCCCTTAACCTTTACCGGCAAACCCGCAATCGGTATCCCTGGCTACGAATACAAAATGCAAGTTTCTCCGCTTGACTGTATGGGTTGTGGCGTTTGTGCTACGGTTTGTCCTGTTAAAGACGGCGGTGCTATCAAGATGATTCCTTTAGCAGAGTCTTTAGAAAAGGGCGAAGCAGAAAACTGGGAATTCATGCTTGACCTTCCCGAAGTTGATACTTCTAAGTTTAAGAAAGAAACGGTTAAGGGTTGTCAATTCTGCACTCCGCTTTTCGAATTCTCGGGCGCATGCGCAGGTTGTGGCGAAACACCTTACGTTAAGGTTATAACCCAACTCTTTGGTGAAGACATGGTTATTGCAAACGCAACGGGTTGTTCTTCTATTTACGGCGGATCTTCCCCCACGTGTCCTTACACCACCAACAAGCAAGGCAAAGGTCCTGCTTGGGCAAACTCTCTCTTTGAAGACAACGCAGAATTCGGCTACGGCATGAACCTTGCTTACAATGCAAGAAGAACTGCATTAAAAGAAAAAGTTATCGCACTCGGCAATGCTGATGCTAACTTAAAAGATGCTTGTGATAAATGGGTAGCATCGTTTAGCGATAGAGAAGCAAGCAAAGTTGCATCCGCTGAACTTTTAGCACTTGCTGAAAAATCTACTTGCGAAGAAGCAAAAGCAGTTATCGCTGAAAAAGATTGCTTATCTAAAAAATCAGTATGGATATTCGGTGGTGACGGTTGGGCTTACGACATCGGCTACGGCGGTCTTGACCACGTATTAGCAAGCGGTGAAGACGTTAACGTATTAGTTTTAGATACCGAAGTTTACTCTAACACTGGTGGACAAGCAAGTAAGTCTACCAACATCGGCGCAGTTGCTAAGTTTGCAAGCGCAGGTAAACGCGTAAAGAAGAAAGACCTTGGTATGATTGCTAAGTCTTACGGCTACGTATACGTTGCTCAATGCGCTATGGGTTCTAACCCTGCTCAACTCTTAAAAGCACTTACCGAAGCTGAAAAGTATAACGGACCTTCGTTAATTATCGCTTACGCACCCTGTATCAACCACGGTATAAACATGACCAAATCTCAATTAGAAGAAAAGGCAGCAGTTGATTGCGGATACTGGCAACTTTATAGATATAACCCCGAAACCGATACCTTTACCTTAGACAGTAAAGAACCCACGGGCGATTATCAAGCGTTCTTAGCAGGCGAAACCAGATACGCTTCACTTATCAAAACTCAAGGCGAAGAAGTCGCTAAAGACTTGTTTGCTAAAACCGAAGAATCGGCAAAGGCACGTCTTGAAGGTTATAAAAAGCTTGCAGGCAAAGAATAAAATTAAATAAAGATTAAAGGCTTTGGAAATCCAAAGCCTTTTTCTTTTTCTATACATTATATATATACTTCCCTAGTTGTAAAGATAATTATGACAAAAACCGTTTTATTTTTCTCTTTTAATTATTTTTGTCTCTGTGATTATTATATCTAGTGGGACGTCCCAAGGTTTACTTTCTATTTTTTCTACCACTTGAAAATCATAGCAAAGACCTATCTTTAGACACTCTTTATCTTTTAAGAATTTATCGTAATACCCTTTCCCATAGCCTAATCTATTAAACTCTAAATCGCACGCGAGAAGGGGCAAAAAGCACACGTCTACTTTATCCATCACGGTATAGTTTTTTGGCTCTTTTGTGCCGAATTTAGACTTAGTATTGTCTTCCCCTATTGGAATTCCTGCGACCATATTTTCGTCCTTTATAACGGGAAAAGAGAGGGTTTTGTTCTCGCTTAGAAAGTGTTCTATAATGCTCTCTGTATCCACTTCGCCGTTAAAACTTTTATAGATAAAAATATTTTCTTTATCCCGGATCGCAACCTGGCACATTATATTGCAGGACTTGTACCGGAAAAGCATTTTATTTATAATGAAGGATTCTGCATCGTACATGAGTATATGGAAGTAGAAGAAATTCAGGATGCGAAGAAAGCACACCCGGATGCAGAAGTGCTGGCACACCCGGAATGTCCGCAGGCAGTTCTGGAACTGGCAGATTATATCGGAAGTACAACCGGAATCATCAATTATGCGGGAGAGACGGATGCACAGGAGATGATCATCTGTACGGAGAGTGGTGTCCTGTATGAACTGGAGAAACGGTATCCTGAAAAGAAATTCTATTTTACAGAAACGCTTCCTGTATGCAGAAATATGAAAAAAGTGACGTTGGAAAAGATTCTTCATGTCTTAAAGACCGGGGAAAATGAAGTTTTTGTGGATGATGCACTTCGGGAAGAATCCAAAAAACCTTTGGAGAGAATGTTAGAACTGGCAAAATAAGAGCCGGAAGAATGGAGTTTGTTATGAAAATGAAAGCAGATGCAGTGATCGTAGGAACAGGTGTGGGAGGACTTTTCAGTGCGTTGAATCTTCCCAGAGATAAAAAGATCATTATGATCACAAAGTCAGATTTAGAGAGCAGTGATTCATTTCTGGCACAGGGTGGAATCTGTATGCTGCGCGGCGAAGATGACTATGAAAATTATTTTGAAGATACCATGCGGGCAGGACATTATGAGAATGATAAGAAATCAGTAGAGATAATGATTCGTTCGTCAAGAGATGTTGTCAAGGATTTAATTGAGACAGGTGCTGATTTTAAGAAAGATGAGCAGGGCAATCTTGCATACACTAAAGAGGGAGCACACAGCAGTAACAGAATAATATTCCATGAGGACGTTACAGGAAAAGAGATAACAAGTCATCTGCTTGAAAGAGTAAGGGAGCTTCCTAATGTAACATTATTAGAGAATACAAGGATGTTAGACATTATAAGCTATAATAATGAATGTGTTGGTGCAGTTATAAGAAAATCAGATAACAGCCTTATGACAGTTAAGGCAGATGTCACTGTTCTTGCAACAGGTGGAATAGGTGGTCTTTATAGACATTCAACTAATTTCAGACATCTTACAGGCGACTCGATTGCAATTGCTGTTAAGCATAATGTTGAATTAAAGGATATTAACTATGTCCAGATTCATCCAACAACATTTTATTCTAAAGATGAGAAGGACAGAAGCTTTCTTATATCTGAGTCAGTAAGAGGCGAGGGTGCAAAGCTTTATGACAAGAATGGCGACAGATTTGTTAATGAACTTCTGCCAAGGGATTTACTTACACAGGCTATATATGAGCAGATGAAAAAGGACGGAACAGATTACGTCTGGGAAGATTTAAGGACGATTCCAGAAGCTGAGCTGAAATCGCATTTTCCTAATATAGTTGAGCATTGCAGACAGCAGGGTTATGATGTCACTAAAGAATGTATACCGGTTGTACCAGCACAGCATTATTTTATGGGTGGCATAAAGGTTGATTATGAGAGCAGGACATCTATGGACAGATTATATGCAGTAGGTGAAACAGCCTGCAATGGTGTTCACGGAAGAAACAGGCTTGCGAGCAATTCACTTCTTGAAAGCCTTGTATTTGCCAAGAGAGCAGCTCATAATATGATAGATAGCGAATTAGCTGATAAACTTAATGCATCGGCCGATGCCTATGTTGCTAATATGAAGCTTACGGATTATGAAGATGAAAATGCCTTGAATGAATTATATGCAAAGCTTGTAAAAGATAAAATAGATGAAGCAGATGCAGGAAAGCAGACAGCATAAAAAGAAAAATATGGTATAATATGACTACTTCGTAGTCACTTAGAAGTTTCTTCGAAACTTCGGATGCGTGGAAAAGCAACGCAAAAATATGGTATAATATGACTACTTCGTAGTCACTTAGAAGTTTCTTCGAAACTTCGGATGCGT
>CAJMCT010000031.1 GCA_905211955.1 uncultured Eubacteriales bacterium
GCTGGGTTCAGAACGTCGTGAGACAGTTCGGTCCCTATCCATCGTGGGCGTAGGATATTTGAGAGGATTTGTCCCTAGTACGAGAGGACCAGGATGAACGCACCAATTGTGTACCTGTTGTCACGCCAGTGGCATGGCAGGATAGCGAAGTGCGGATGAGATAAACGCTGAAAGCATCTAAGCGTGAAACTCGCCTCAAGATAAGATATCCCATAACGTAAGTTAGTAAGACCACTTGAAGACAACAAGTTTGATAGGTCGGGGGTGTAAGCGTAGTAATATGTTGAGCTAACCGATACTAATAGGTCGAGGGCTTGATCTCAAGAAATTGAGATAAGAGCGAATTTACAGAAATACGAAACCTAACTATATATATGAGATTTTAGCCAAAGGGCTTGAGAGTGCTTGAAATTAGAAGAAAAGTTCTATGCAGTTGTGAAACTGTTGTGTAAAGAAATTGACGACGGTGAAAAAAAGGTGTACAATATGTACACTGAAAAAAAGATATTTACGGAGAGATCCGAGATATACCATTGCGGTGACGATAGCGATGAGGTCCCACCCGTTCTCATACCGAACACGGAAGTTAAGCTCATTTGCGCCGACAATACTCTGCTGGCGACGGCACGGGAAGATAGGTAGTTGCTGCATCCAAAAAGAAAACACATAGCAAACGCTATGTGTTTTTCTTTTGCAGCAACATATCTTCCCGTGGTATCTAAAGATACTGCACGGGAAAGAATCGTTAGTTAGTATCAAGGTTATTATTAAAACACGTTGGTATTAAAATGTGTAGGTTAGTTAATATCAAGTAAACGATATGTCCCTTCGGGACACAGGAGTTGCTGCTTGTCTTATATTAATAAAACTACTAGCGACATATTTGCCGATAGGCAAATGAATGGTAGTTGCCGCTATGTGTTTTTCTTTTGTGGCAACTACCGTATATCTTCCCGTGGTATGCTATCGCTTACTACTATTTTGTAAAAACTGTTTGTTGACAATGGACTTTTGACGGAGTATAATGATAATATAAAATTATAAAAGGAGTAAATTTATGAAAAAGATTTTATGTTTACTTATGTCAATCTTGCTTTTAATTCCCTGTGCTTTTTCGCTTATAGGTTGTGGTGGAAAAACTGAGGCGGATTACGATACCCCCGAAGAACTTTCAGTTTTATATAAAGATTTAGCCGAAAGTTTGTTAGAAAAAATAGGCTATCAGATGAAAACCGAAAGCACCGAGACGGCTTCGGCATTTTCTGTTTCAGTTCCTACTAAGAGAGTAGAAGTGACCGACCCTGAAACTGTTGCTGAAGTTAGGTTAAATGCTAAAGGCGCTGCGGGTATTATCTATATGATAAGTTTGCTTTACAGCAACGAAAAATACGTTCCCAATGCCGACGGTATTGCAGTATTTGATGCGGACGTTTCTATGAGAGGCGATACATTTAATCAAACTTACGCTTTAAGACCCACTTTAGATTTCGACAACGATTTAATTACTTTAGAGTGGTCTATGACTCAAGAGATTATCCCCGGTATGGACCAACATCAATATGGTTTCGCGGAATTCCACATTGATTTCGACGATGCAACGGTTAAAGCATTTAATTATTACAGCGGAGTTTTCCCCTTTGATATGTACGTTGATATGGGTATGACCGAAGACGGAAAGAGTTTGATGTGGGGAACTGACGACCCCACGAGCGATTTTGCCGTAGCACTCACCGCAAAGAAAAACGAATATCTGCGCCCCGACGAATACCTTCAACAAACTTCTGCCGTAGAAAAGCATGCGGAAAAGTTTAGCACTGAAGTTCAAACTTACTTTACCATGCTTGAAGAATTAATCGACACGTTGATTTAATAAAATAAAAATAAAAAGGACTGCTTTTGCAGTCCTTTTTTTACTGCTGCAAGGTAATTTTCTTTACATTTTTTTGTTTTGACTTTATAATTATTTTATCGATAAAAAAGGAGAAGCATTTTAGAAATGATTGCCGAAAAAAGAAAATCTTTATTTAGTTCTTTATTATTAGTTCTAACGGCACTCGTTTGGGGTATAGGTTTCGTTGCGCAAAGTGCAAGTAGTGAAACTATTGGTCCTTATACTTTTACGTCGGTTAGATTTATTATTGCTTCGGCTGTCCTTTTTATCGTAGTTATATTAATCGACAAACTAAAAAAAGATAAACCTAAATTATCAACTGAAGAAAAAAAGGCGAATAGAAAACTCGTCTGGATTTCGGGGATAATTACCGGCGCTTTGCTTTGCGTTGCGGCAAACTTGCAACAAGTTGGTATTTACATGGGCGCGCAAGCGGGGAAAGCGGCTTTTTTAACCGCAACTTACATAATTTTAGTGCCTATTATTTCGCTAATCATTTTTCGAAAAAAATGTTCGTTTACCGTTTGGGTTGGGGTTTTACTTTCACTTGTTGGACTCTATCTTCTTTGCATGACTGAAAGTTTCACTTTTGAAACTTCTGATATAATATTGCTACTTTGCGCGCTTGCATATTCTTTTCAAATAATGGCAATAGACCATTACGTGACCAAGGTAGACGCAATCAAAATGTCTTGTGTGGAATTTTTGGTTTGCGGTGTGCTTTCGGCAATACCTATGTTAATAGTGGAAGTTCGCGAAAGCCCAACCGCCTTTATAAACTCGCTTGGCAATCCCGACTCTTGGCTACCAATACTATATGCAGGTATTATTTCGGGTGGTGTGGGATATACCTTGCAAGCCGTCGTTCAAAAGAACGTTTCGCCAACAAAAGCATCGCTTATAATGTGCTTTGAATCGGTGTTCGGGGCACTCGCCGGTTGGATAATTTTAGGTCAAGGCATGAGTGCAAAAGAACTTATCGGTAGTGCGCTTATGTTTGTGGCAATAGTAGTCGCCCAACTCGATATAAAACTACCAAAAAGAAAATCTAAAGATAAAAAAGAAACCGCATAGCAAATCGCTATGCGGTTTTTTGATTGTTTGAAATTGATTACTATTGCGCAAAGGCAAAAACTGTGATAAAATAGCCGTATGGTTAAAGTGTTATTTATTTGTTATGGGAATATTTGTCGAAGCACGATGGCGGAATTTTTGTTTAAGAAATTCGTGGAAGAAAAAGGCAAGTCTCAAGATTTTTATATAGAGTCCGCAGGGACGAGTAGTGAAGAAGCGGGGAGTCCTGTTCACGTTGGAACGAGAAAGATTTTAGATAGGTTTAACATTGACTACTCTAAAAAGCGTGCGAGAAAAATCGTAAAAGAAGATTACGATAAGTTCGACTACATAATTGGTATGGACGAAAAGAACGTTCGTGACGCGATTAGGTTTTTTGGCGGTGACGACAAGGGAAAGATTAGTAAAATTTTAGACTTTACCAAAGCGCCCCGTGACGTTATAGACCCGTGGTGGGCTTGGGCAATGGACGGAGTAGGCAATTTTGAAGATACCTATAACGATATTACTCTTGGAATTAACGGATTTTGGGAGTATTTGACAAAAAGTTCTAATTTGGGTTAATAATAACAAGTTTTGTGTTTGACAATTTTAGTTAATCGTGATAATATTCTTTCAGTTTAATAAATGGAGAAAAAATCATGGCATTAACAAAAAAACAAAAAGAATTAGACCAATTAAAGTGGTATAAAAGTATAGAATTAGGCTACGACGCTTGCGGAAGTTTCGACTACTGCGCAAAATGTGACAAAACCAAAGAAAACCCTTGCGACAAAGCGTTTAAGGCATTAAATAAAAAGCCTGCAAAGACTACTGCAAAAAAAGAAGTTGCAGTATCAAGTGCAAAAAAGGCTACAAAAAAGACTGCTAAAAAATAAACTAAAGCAGGCTTTACGGGGGATAATTTTGAAGCACGATATAGACAGTATTTGTCAAAAATTTCGTATACGTGGCGACATAATAAGTTTTGCGCCAACTGGTGACGGGCATATTAACGATACTTACTTAGTAGAAGTAAAGGTTGACAAAGAGATTAAAAAATACATACTGCAACGCATAAACCACAACCTTTTCAAAAACGTGAAAAGACTTATGGACAATATCGTTTCAGTGACCGAGTTCCAAAGAAAAAAGATTTTAGAACGTGGTGGTGATCCTGACAGAGAATCGCTTACCGTTATTATGACTAACGACGGCAAGCCTTACTATTTTGACGGTGAAAACTATTACCGCATGTATATCTTTATTGATAACACTACCGCCTACTCAAAAGTTGAAAATCCTAAGCACTTTTATGAAAGTGGCGTTGCTTTTGGACAATTTGCTAATCTTTTAGCAAACTTTGATGCGAGCAGTCTTTACGAATCTATACCGTATTTTCACGATACGGCAAAAAGATACGACGACCTTTTATTTGCGATAGAAAAGGACGCGGTAGGCAGGGCTAAGGAAATTAGAGAAGATATCGATTTTGCATTATCTAAAAAAGAGATGGCGTCTATTATAGTAGACAAACTTTTAGACGGAGAAATACCTTATAAAGTCACGCATAACGATACTAAACTTAACAACGTTTTAATCGACAACGCTACCGATAAAGCAGTTTGCGTTATAGACCTTGACACTATTATGCCTGGTAGTATTTGCTATGACTTTGGCGATGCTATAAGGTTTGGTTGTAATAAGACGTTGGAAGACGAAGCCGATTTTTCAAAGGTAGAGTTTGACGTAAATCTTTTTGAAGAATACACTAAGGGCTATCTTTCGGCACTAGGCGATAACGTTGAAAAATCGGAAGTGGATAACTTAGCACTCGGTGCGCTTATCATTACTTACGAGTGTGGGATAAGGTTCTTAACCGACTATCTCAATGGGGATACTTATTTCAAGATTAAATATCCTGAGCACAACTTGGTTAGAGCAAGATCACAGTTTGCGCTATTAAAGGATATGGAAAGAAAGTATGATAAGATGAAAGAAATCGTTTACAAGTACTATAAAAAATAAAACAAAAAAGGCTAACGAATTTTCGTTAGCCTTTAATTTTATCTTAAATTATTTATTTAAGAGTGCTTTTGCCTTAGCAACTACGTTTTCTACGGTGAAGCCGTATTTAACGAAAAGTTTACCAGCGGGAGCCGAAGCACCAAACGTTTCCATACCAATGATATCGCCGTCGATACCAACGTATTTATACCAACTCATAGGAGCGCCTGCTTCAACTGCAAGTCTTGCACGAACGCCGTTGGGGAGAACGCTTTCTTTATATTTAGCAGTTTGCTTATCGAAGTCTTCCATACAGGGCATAGAAACTACTCTTGCATCGATACCGTCTTTAGCGAGTTCTTCTTTAGCCTTAACGATAAGGTTAACTTCGCTACCACTTGCCATTAAGATAACGTCAGGGTTTTTCTTAGCGCTATCGCAAAGGATATAACCGCCCTTGAACGCGTCTTTACCGGTACCTTCAAGCATGGGAAGGGTTTGACGAGAAAGGAAGAGCGCCGAAGGAACTTTATTGGTAATAGCCTTAATCCAAGCGGCAGTAGTTTCTCTGCCGTCAGCAGGACGATATACGTTAAAGTCGGGCATAGCACGAAGCCCTGAGAGTTGTTCGATGGGTTGGTGGGTAGGTCCGTCTTCGCCAACACCGATAGAATCGTGGGTTAAGATGTAGGGGATAGGAAGTTCCATAATTGCCGACATACGCATTGCGTTCTTCATATAGTCGGAGAAAACTGCAAACGTTGCGCAGTAGGGGATAACTCCACCGTGTAAGTACATACCATTACAAATTGCACTCATTGCGTGTTCGCGAATACCGAAGTGGATATTAGAACCGCTCTTGTCGTTAGGTAAGAATTCGCCTCTTGCCTTCATGTTGGATTTGTTAGCAGGTGCTAAGTCTGCGCTACCACCGATAAGGTTGGGGATATATTTTGCAAGTTTATTAAGAACGGTTGCACCGTATCCACGTGAAGCATCGTCCTTTTCGAATTGCCAAAGTTCTTCGATATCTTCGAGTTTGGGCATTTCGTTTTTCTTCCAAGCCAAATATTCTTTAGCAAGTTCAGGATATTGTTCGCTATAAGCCTTAAACATTGCCTTCCAAGCCTTCTCTGCACGTTTGCCTTTATTTGCGAACTTTTTGCAGTGTTTAAATACTTCTTCGGGAACTTCAAAGGGTGCGTAGTCATAGCCTAAGTTCTTCTTTAAGGTAGCAACGCCTTCTTCACCTAAGGGTGCGCCGTGGCAACTTGCTTTGCCTTGTAAGTGTGAACCAAATCCGATTTCAGACTTGATAACTATAAGTGAAGGCTTGCTCTTTTCTGCTTTAGCCTTTTTGATTGCACGGTTTAATGCGTTTAAGTCGTTAGCATCTTTAACCTTAATAACTTGCCAACCCATTGCTTCGTGACGTTTACCAACGTCTTCAGTAAAGGTAATGTCGGTATCGCCTTCGATGGTAATATCGTTATCGTCGTATAAAACGATAAGTTTACCAAGACCTAGAGCGCCTGCAAGAGAAGCCGCTTCGTTTTCGATACCTTCTTGCATACAACCGTCGCCACAAAGAGCGTAGGTGTAGTGATCAACGATGGGGAAGCCTTCTTTGTTGAACTTTTCAGCAAGGTAAGCTTCAGCCATTGCCATACCAACTGCGTTTGCAATACCTTGTCCTAACGGGCCGGTACTAGTTTCAACACCGGGGCATACGCGGTATTCAGGGTGGCCTGCGGTTTTGCTGTCTAATTGACGGAAGTTCATAATATCTTCTTTAGTAAGACCGAAGCCGAAAAGATAATAAAGAGCATAGTCGAGCATAGAGCCGTGACCTGCTGATAAAACAAATCTGTCCCTATTGTCAAAAGCAGTGTCCTTGGGGTTGAATACCATATTGGTAAAAGCAGCATAGCCGATAGGCGCTGCACCAAGGGGAAGACCGGGGTGACCGGAGTTTGCTTTTTGAATTGCTTCCGCAGATAAAACACGGATAGCGTTAACTGTAAGTTGCTTTACGTCGTTCATTTTATTCCTCCTAATAAACGTGTAGATTACTAATAAACGTTTTTATTCAAAACACATAATATTATAAAGCAAAACGGTGGGTTTTACAAGGGTTTTTAACTAAATACTTTCAAAAAAACTTGTTAATTCTAAAAGCGTGTGATATAATTACAATTAGATAAAAATGCAAAAATTTAGGCGGAGATAAAAATGGCTGAAAAACAGTTTGTAAAACAAATAGCGGACATCGAAGAAAACTTTACCCAATGGTATACCGACGTGGTATTAAAAACCGAACTCGTTGACTACGGCCCCGTTAAGGGCACTATGGTTATTCGTCCGTACGGTTATGCAATTTGGGAAAATATCCAAAAAGACTTAGATAAAAGGTTTAGAGAAACAGGGGTAAAAAACGCATACTTTCCCATGTTTATTCCACAAAGTTTTTTGATGAAGGAAGCAGAACACGTTGAAGGTTTTGCTCCCGAAGTTGCGGTCGTCACCCACGCAGGTGGTGAAAAACTTGCTGAACCGCTTATCGTTCGCCCGACCAGTGAAACTATTATCGGACATATGTATTCTAAGTGGCTTAAAAGTTATAGAGATTTACCTATTCTAATAAACCAATGGGCTAACGTAGTCAGATGGGAAAAAACCACGCGTCCTTTCCTTAGAACGAGCGAATTTTTATGGCAAGAAGGTCACACCGTTCACGCAACCGAAGAAGAAGCAATGGAAGAAACCTTAAAAATGCTTAACGTTTATAAATCGTTTGCTGAAGAAACGCTTGCCATCCCTGTATTTACAGGTAGAAAAACCGAAAAGGAAAAATTTGCGGGCGGTCTTGCAACCTTTGGTATGGAAGCAATGATGCTTGACGGAAAGAGTTTACAAGCAGGTACTTCTCACTACTTTGGTCAAAACTTTACCAAGGCGTTCGATATTCAATTCCTTGATAAAGATGGTAAATTAAAATACGGTTATTCGACAAGTTGGGGTGTTTCGACGCGTCTTATCGGCGCAATTATTATGGCGCACGGCGATCAACGTGGCCTTGTTCTTCCCCCGATGGTTGCTCCTATCCAAGTAGTTATCGTTCCCGTTGCTGCACATAAGGGCGGTGTAATAGAAAAGGCAAAAGAAATAGAAAGCGCTTTAATTAAAGCAGGTATTCGTGCCGAAGTGGATACGAGAGATATGAGCCCCGGTTGGAAGTTTAACGAGTGGGAAATGAAAGGTGTTCCACTCCGTATTGAAATCGGACCTAAGGATATTGAAAACAACCAAGCGGTACTCGTTCGTCGTGACAATTTGGAAAAGACGTTCGTTTCGTTAGACGGTTTAACCGACACTGTAGCAGGGCTTATGGAAGAAATTCAAAAGGCAATGCTTATCAAGTCTAAAGAAAGACGCGATAAAAAAATCGTATATGCCGATAGTTTAGACGGTATACTTAGCGGTGTAGAAGGGAAGAATTTCGTTAAGGCAGGCTGGTGCGGTTGTAGAGAGTGCGAAGACAAGGTTAAAGAATATGCTCAAGCAACGGCAAGGGTTATGGATGAAACGGAAGCCGTTCCCGAAAAATGCGCTATTTGTGGAAAACCCGCAAAACATATGGTTATTTTTGCACGCGCTTATTAATAGAACGCATATTTTTAGTAAGCCTTAAATAAGTTTTAAGGGGGTTTATAATTAATGATTGAATATATTGGTATGGACGGCGCGACGATGGCGGTACCTAACGGATGGGTATGGGCTATCGGTGCTATAATACTTGCCGTCATTATAGGATTTTACGTGCTTCGCGGTATAGGTCTTTCTAAACTCGCTAAGCGCGAAGGTATAAAACTTTGGTATTTTTCTTGGATACCGTTTTTATGGTTCTACGTTGCAGGCAAACTTTGCGTAAACGTTAGATTTTTTGAAAAACCGTTCAAAAATTTTGCTCTTTTTGCAGTGCTTACTTGCGGTATTATCGAACTTATCTCGGTTGTGATTACGTTTTTACTGTACGTCCCAATCGTTAAGTTTTTCTTGCAAGGCGAAACAATTATGATTTCGGCTTATAAAGAATATATACCAAGCGGATGCACGGTGTTTAACACTGGCAGTATGTATTTGGGGCTTTCTGGTTTTATTGATCCGTATTCTGAAACTTTTTGGTCGGTTATTAACGTGGTTAACACCGTTTCGGGAATTTTAGATTTACTTTCAATCATTATCCAAATAATGATTTTCTCTAACATATTTAGAAGTTTCTTGCCAAGGCACAGTTTTGTTGCTACGATATTTAGTTTCTTCGGATTTTTCGGTCCGTTTATCTTTGCGGTTAGAAACAACGAAAGATTCGATTATCAAGAATATATGAAAAGAAGATATCAAGCCTTTTACGGAAACAACTATCCTTACGGACAAAACGGTGTAAACAACGATGCTAACCAAAAGCCCGAAGAAAAAACGCCTTTTGACGAGTTTGAAGATAGTCAAAATAAAACCGAAAAGAATAACGACGATAATAATCCTTTTAGTGAATTTTAAGGTAATAGAATAGGTATGACAAACGATAACATTTCGGCAATATCCACAAGCCTTGGTGCAAGTGGTGTTGCCGTTATTAGAATAAGCGGTAGCACACCCTTAAAGGTTGCCGAAAAAATGTTTTTCCCCGTCGGCAAGGTTAAAGTTTTAGACTTTGAACCTAACAAAATGTACGTGGGCGAAATTGATTGCGGTGGGTTTAAGGACTTTGGCATGTGCGTATACTTTAAAGCCCCCAAGAGTTTTACGGGGGAAGACACCGTGGAGTTTCACTCTCACGGCGGTGTAGCAATTACGCGTGGGATACTTAAAACTACCCTAAAAAACGGCGCAAGGCTTGCCACTAACGGCGAGTTTACAAAGCGCGCGTTTATGAACGGAAAATTATCACTTTCTTCGTGTGAAGGGCTTATCGATATGATTAACGGTGAAACGGAAGCCCAAGCAAAAGCAGGATATTCGCTTTACCGCGAAAGACTTAATAAAAAGGTTAACGAAATGCAAGACCTTTTAACCGACGCCCTTTGCGAAATCGACGCGGATATGGACTTTCCGGAAGAAGATTTAGAACTTGATTCTCACGATAAGGTTAAAGAAATTTTAGAAAAAGTCGTTTTCGACCTAAAAGAACTTATCTCTACCTACCGTGCAGGTAGAACGGTTTTAAGCGGTGTAAAAGTAGGCATTGTAGGAAAGCCGAACACGGGCAAAAGTTCACTACTAAACGCGCTACTTTCTTATGAAAAGGCGATAGTATCCGATATACCTGGAACAACGAGAGATATAGTTGAAGGCTCTTTGGATATTAAGGGCGTAAGGTTTAACTTTTTCGATACCGCAGGTATTAGAGAGTCTGAAGACAAAATTGAAGAAATAGGCGTTTCTATGTCTAAAAAGGTTTTATTAGATAGCGATCTTATAATCTTTGTGTTAGACGGAACGGCTTGTGATAAAGACGATGAGATTTATTCGTTAGTAAAGGATAAAAATCTTATAACAGTACTAAATAAAAGTGATTTAGGCGAGTTTAACGACGAGCGCGCGGATATTAAGATATCGGCAAAAGAAAATTTAAACATTGACCTTTTAAGGGATATGATGTACGGAAAAACCGTTGGAAACGGCATTGACCTTAACGGCGATTTTATTTGTGAAGAAAGGCATTTTGAAGCGCTAACTCGTGCAAAAGACAAATTAGAAGTTGCGTTATCTAATACTGAATTAGTGACGCTTGACCTTCTTTCGATAGATATTAAAGAAGGGTGGGATGCTCTTGGCGAAATATCTGGAAAGACGGCTACTGAAGAAATAATAAACGGAATTTTTTCTAAATTCTGTGTTGGTAAGTAGGTAAATTATGGTAA
>CAJMCT010000032.1 GCA_905211955.1 uncultured Eubacteriales bacterium
GGGTGAAGACGGCACTCCGATAGGCTTATCTCAAACGACTGACGGTAAAATTAAAGTAAATAGTGGGAAAGACTATTCTTTGGGTGTAAAATTAAACCTTAAAAACCTTTCACAAGGTAGATATTTTATAGAGCCTGTTTTATACTCTATAGACGGCGCTGGAAACTACGTAAGTTATGATCATCCTATAAACGGCGCAATCATAAATATCGTAAGTGGTTTTGACGGCGGTGTAAGGTAGATGAAAAAGAGTTTTGGAAGCGTAAATTTATCCGCTCCAGAAATAGTTGGACTAATTGAAGATTAAATTAAGTTAGTAGAAATAAAAACACGGTATACTTTTTAAAGTATGCCGTTTTTTTTGCGTTAAATTGCTTGCTTAATATTTGGTAGTGGTGTATAATGTGTTCATAAATCACTAATGGAAGGAAGAAAAATGAACAAATTTTCAACACCGTCAACTTTCGGTTTGTAAATTTTCGTTCATTTTTTACTGAAAGGCACTATGGAATTAACAAGTAAGCAATTTAACGTTTTAGTAGAGTTAACTAAAGGTCAATACTCTCAAAGAGAACTTTATAAAAAGTCTGGGTACAGTCTTGGCACGGTTAACAAAATCGTAAAGGAACTTACCGACTTAGAGTTTATTAAAGACGGTTTGATTACTGATAAAGGGTATAAAGCCTTAGAGCCGTATACGGCAAAGCGCGCGGTATTTATTGCCGCGGGGTTTGGTTCAAGGCTTGTTCCCGTCACTTTAAACACCCCAAAGCCACTCGTTAGAGTTAACGGAAAAAGGATAATAGACGGGCTTATCGATTCTTGCTTAAAGGCAGGAATAAACGAAATCTATATAGTTAGGGGATACCTTGCCGAACAGTTCGATCAACTTTTATATAAGTATCCTATGATTAAGTTTTTGGATAACCCCTTATATAACGAAGCAAATAATATATCGTCTGCAATGATAGCGAAAAACCTTTTGAAAAACGCTTACGTTTTTGAAGCCGACCTTTTGATTAGCAACCCTGATATAATAACCAAGTATCACTATACTAGCGACTTTTTGGCAATCAAAAAGGACGTGACTGACGACTGGTGTTTTACCGTTAAAAACGGTGTTATCGTAGAAGAAAAGGTTGGCGGTATAGACACTTGGCAAATGGTGGGAATATCTTACTGGAACGAAAAAGACGGTGAGAAATTAGAAAGCGATATAAAGACTGCTTACGAAATGCCGGGCGGAAAAGAAAAGTATTGGGAACAAGTTCCGTTAGACGTGTTTAAGTCTAACTACAAGGTAGCGATAAGAGAGTGCAAAGAAGAAGACATTATCGAAATCGACACTTTTAAGGAACTTAAACAAATAGATAAAACTTACGACGTATAGGAGATGTTCGTATGATAGAAAAACAAAAGGGATTAAAAAAATCTTTAAGTCCTCTTAACGTTTGGGCAATAGCATTCGGTTGTATAATCGGTTGGGGTTCGTTTATAAACCCCGGTAAAAAGTTTTTGCCCAACTCTGGTGTAGGCGGAACTGCAATAGCAATGGTGCTTGGCGCACTTGTTATGATTATAATCGCATTTTCTTATGCGTATATGGTGCCCAAATACCCCAAAGCGGGCGGAGAATTTACGTTTACAAAACAAAGTTTTGGTAAAATCCCCGCGTATGCTTGCGGTTGGTTTTTAGTTGCGGCGTATTTAACAAACGTTCCTATGAACTCTACTGCAATCGGGCTTATCGTTGACGGTATTTTTGGACCGGTGTTAAAGTGGGGCTTCCACTATACCATTGCCGGCTTTGAAGTTTGGCTTGGCGAAATTTTGGTTGCAAGTTCAATTTTAATTTTGTTTGCAATCTTAAATATTTGGGGCGTAAAAAAGGCAGGTTTTGTTCAAACAATTCTTGCGATTTTACTTATCGTTTCGGTATTTGCGTTGTTTATTGCAGCACTTTGTTCGCCATATTTTTCTTGGGAAAACGTTTCACCCGCTTGGGGCTTTGATAAAAGTGTTTTAGCCAGCACGGGTTCTGTTGATGCAGCGGCAAACCAATCTGCTCTAAGCGCAATCTTAGCAACCTTTGCTATCGCGCCTTGGGCATTTGTGGGATTTGATGCTATTCCACAAGCGTCTGAAGAATTTAAGTTCTCTTACAAAAAAGTTATTTTTATTATGGTTGTTGCAATCGTTTTCGGTTGTTTTGTTTACGTATCTAATAATACTATAACCGCAGCCGTTTTAGATAATTGGCCTGAACTTATTGCCGATGCTGAAGGCACGCCTTGGCTACTACTTGCCGCTGCCGAAAAAATGCTTGGCACACCGGGTAAAGTTTTGGTAGGCGTTGGTGTTTCAAGTGCAGTTCTTTCAGGTATGATGGGCTTTTATTTGGCATCATCTCGCTTAATGTATTCAATGTCTAAAGAAGGATATTTGCCCAAAATGTTTGGCAAAATTGACCAAAAGCACGGCACACCTAAAAACGCAATGATTTTCTGTATGATTATCTCTTTAGCAGGCCCTGTTTTAGGTAGAGAAGCACTTGGCTGGTTTGTAGATATGAGTGCTATCGGCGCATCAATAGGTTTCTTCTTTACCTGCTTATCAACCTTTGTCACAATGAAAAAGGATAAAGACGGAAGTTTGTTCTTAAAGGTACTATCAATATTAGGTGTATGTTTCTCGCTTGCCTTTGTGGTGTTGCAACTTATTCCTATCCCCGGATTAGATGGAGTGCACTTCTGCTGGCAATCATACGTTATGCTTGGTGTTTGGGTATTGCTTGGTGTGGCTTTCTATATCAAACAAAGAAAGAAGATGGGCATAGAACAATTTATAGAAGTATAAAAAACAAAAAACCTTATCCAAAATCGGATAAGGTTTTTTTGCGCTAAAAAGCGGTTAAATTCAAAAAAGCCGTGCATCTTTTTCGACAGTACGTGCCGAAGCGATAATGCGACAGGGTACTCCTTCAAAGCAACCTCATGGCACACGCAACCGGTCTGTTTAGTGCTGCTGTATTCCTACTCTGACACGGTTCGCAGTGGTGCGTTGCATAAGACCTTGATATCAACGCTCCTTCTCGCACCCAGCCTTCCACACGTAAAGCCTAAAACAGCATTCTGCTCCGCTAAGCGAATTGCGGACAACAGGGCATCGCTAACTCCCCGCATAGCACGGCTATATTATTCTATCCTAAATCTCAATTAAAATCAACTTATTTTTTTGAAAATTGTTAAAAATAACGAAATTAACTTTACTTTTGTCTTATTAAAAGTTATAATTTAAAAGTATTATTATAATTAGGAGCATTATGCAATGTACAAGAAAGTCGATACCTCGTTAAACTTTTTAGAAAGAGAAAAAGAAGTACTACAATTTTGGAAAGACAACGAAATTTTCGAACAAAACGTTAAGATGAACGAAGGTAGTCGTGAATTCACTTTTTACGACGGACCGCCCACCGCAAACGGCAAGCCACACATTGGTCATATTTTGACACGTGTTATTAAGGATATAATTCCACGTTATCACGTTATGAAAGGCGAGCACTGTTTAAGAAAGGCTGGCTGGGATACGCACGGACTTCCCGTAGAACTTGAAGTAGAAAAAGTTTTGGGTATAGACGGAAAGCAAGAAATCGAAAAGTACGGTATTGAACCTTTTATCAAAAAATGTAAAGAAAGCGTTTGGAAATATAAGGGTGAATGGGAAAAAATGAGTGACCGTGTAGGCTATTGGGCAGACATGGAAAACCCGTATATTACCTACGACGACAAATACATAGAATCAGTATGGTGGGCAATCAAGACGATAGCCGAAAAAGGTCTTTTATACAAGGGCTACAAAATCGTTCCTTACTGCCCGCGTTGTGGAACTGCTTTATCTTCTCACGAAGTGGCGCAAGGCTATAAAGACGTTAAGGATACGTCAGTTTTCGTGCGCTTTAAGGTTAAAGGAAGAGAAGACGCATACTTCTTAGCATGGACGACTACGCCTTGGACGCTTCCTTCTAACGTATGCCTTTGTATGAACCCAAGCGAAGACTATGCTGAAATCAAAGCGCAAGACGGCAAGGTTTATATTTTAGCAAAAGCACTTTGCGACAAGTTCTTTCAAGATTACGAAACCTTATCAATCAAGAAAGGTTTAGAATATCAATTTGCCGAATACGAACCCTTGTTTGACTTTACTGCAAAGGCAGTGGAAAAGAATAAGAAGGTGTTCGTGGTTGTCACCGACGATTACGTCACTATGGAAGACGGTACTGGTATCGTTCACAACGCACCTGCTTTTGGTGAAGACGATGCAAGAGTATGTAAAGATTACGATATAGCGTTTGTAAACCTTGTAGACACAAGGGGACGCATGACCGAAGGCGCAGGAAGATACGAAGGCTTGTTCGTTAAAGACGCGGATAAAGAAATCATTAAAGACTTAAAGGAAGCAGGCTTATTATTTGCAGAACTTCCATTTGAACACAGTTATCCGTTCTGTTGGCGTTGCGATACACCGCTTATCTACTATGCAAGACAAAGTTGGTTTATCAAAATGACCGCCGTAAAGGATAGACTTTTAGAAGTAAATAATTCTATCAATTGGATGCCCGAAACCATTAAGAGCGGAAGAATGGGGAACTTCTTAGAAAACGTTATCGACTGGGGTATCAGTAGAGAACGTTATTGGGGAACACCGCTTCCAGTTTGGGTATGTAATAAATGTGGAAAAGTCCACGTTATCGGTAGCAAAGAAGAACTTAAAAATCTTTGCGGTATAGAAGGTGATATCGAACTTCACCGCCCGTATATAGACGATTGCACTTTCAAGTGTGATTGCGGTGGCGACTTTATTCGTGAAAAAGAAGTTATCGACTGCTGGTTTGACTCAGGCTCAATGCCCTTTGCGCAATACCACTATCCCTTTGAAAACAAAGAACTCTTTGAAAGTCACTTCCCTGCAGACTTTATCTCGGAAGCAATCGACCAAACGAGAGGTTGGTTCTACACGCTTATTGCTATATCGACCTTACTTTTCGATAAAGCGCCCTTTAAGAACTGTATAGTTTTAGGACACGTTAACGATAAAAACGGTATTAAGATGAGTAAGCACAAAGGCAACGTAGTTGATCCTTGGAGCATATTAGACAAGCAAGGCGCAGACGCGGTAAGATGGTACTTCTATACTGGATCGGCACCTTGGCTACCTTCGAGATTCTACGAAGAAGCCGTTTCCGAAGCACAAAGAAAGTTTATGGGAACGCTTTGGAATACTTATGCGTTCTTCGTTCTATACGCTGACATCGATAAATATAACCCTGCCGAATACGACCTTGCTAAGTGCAAGTTATCGCTTATGGATAAATGGGTGTTGTCAAAACTCAACACACTTGTTAAAACGGTTGATAAAGGACTTAGCGAATACAATATTTTCGATAGTGCAAGAGCATTATCTGCGTTTACCGACGAACTCTCTAACTGGTACGTTCGCCGTGGTAGAGAAAGATATTGGGGACACGAAATGACCGAAGATAAGGCTGCGGCATACACCACGCTTTACACGGTATTAGTCACCTTAGCAAAACTTTCCGCACCGTTTACGCCCTTTATGGCAGAATCTATTTATCAAAACTTAGTGCCTAACTTCTATAAAGATGCACCTAAGTCCGTTCACCTTTGCGACTTCCCCAAAGTAGACGAAAATGCAATCGACTTTGAACTTGAAGAAGGCATGCAAAACGTTTTAGATATCGTTGCGTTAGGAAGGGCTTGTAGAAACACTTCTAACATAAAAAATAGACAACCTTTATCAAAAGTTTTCGTTTGCGCAGAGCAAAGAAAAGATTTGAGCGGAGGACTTTTAGATATCGCTAAAGAAGAACTTAACGTTAAAGAAATAGAATACTTAAAAGACGCAACCAAGTTTGTTTCTTATAAGATTAAACCCCAACTCAAAACCTTAGGACCTAAGTATGGTGCTAAACTTGGTAAGATTAGGGCGTTCTTTGAAACGTGCGATGCTAACGAAGTAGTAAACACTGTTAAGAGTGGAAAAGAATACGTAGCAAACTACGATGGCGACACGTTTAACTTTACTATCGACGATTTACTAATTTCAAGTGAAAGTATGCAAGGCTTTATATCTTCGTCGGACGGCGGTATGACGGTAGTACTTGATACCACCATTACCCCCGAATTACAAATGGAAGGTATAGAGAGAGAGCTTATCTCTAAGATTCAATCAATGAGAAAAGACGCAGGCTTTGAAGTGGTAGATAGAATTAACGTTTACTATTCTTCAAACGACGAGTTGATTAAGACTGCGTTTAGGTCAAGCGATTTATCAAGCGTAGTTCTTGCCGACAACGTAATAGAAGGCAGTGCGGACGGCTTTACGAAAGAACTTGACGTAAACGGTGCAAAATGCACGGTGACGGTTATTAAGGTGATTTAATGCGCACGGCCGATTGGAAAGACTATCAGGTAATAGCCACGGGTGACGGGTATAAGCTTGAAAAGTGGAGTGGGATAACCCTTCTCCGCCCCGACCCTCAGGTTATTTGGAAAACTGACGTCGATATGGATAATTATAAAGGTCTTAATGCAAAGTACATAAGAAGCGAAACGGGTGGCGGTAAATGGATATACAAAAAGCAAACCCCCGAAGAGTGGACAGTTTCTTATAAAGACTTAAAGTTTAAGATTAAGCCTATGGGATTTAAACATACAGGGCTTTTCCCCGAGCAAGCGGTAAACTGGGATTTAATGACCGATTTAATCAAAAAATCGGGTAGGGAAATAAGCGTTCTAAACCTATTTGCGTACACGGGCGGAGCAACCGTTGCGTGCGCGAAGGCAGGCGCAAGCGTTTGCCACGTAGACTCTGCTAAAGCAATGGTGGAGCGCGCGGGCGAAAACGTAAGACTATCAAACGTTGAAAACCCCAAGGTTAGATATATCATAGATGACTGCAAAAAGTTCGTAGAGCGCGAGATTCGTCGTGGGAGAAAGTACGATGCAATCTTAATGGATCCACCGTCTTATGGTAGAGGACCTAACGGGGAAATGTGGAAGTTGGAGAACGAACTTTTCTCGCTTGTAAAACTTTGTTCAGAAGTTTTAAGCGACAATCCCTTGTTCTTTTTGATAAACAGTTATACTACGGGACTTCAACCGCAAGTATTAAAGAACATACTAAACAAAACCGTTGCGGTAGGCAGGGGCGGAAGAACGGAAGCGTACGAAGTAGGCTTAAAAACCCAAGAAGACGGAGTTATTTTACCTTGCGGAAACAGTGGTATTTGGATAAACGATTAGCAGACGGAAAATTAAAGGAAGATTTATGGAAGAACTCAATATACTTCACGAAGACAATCATATAATAGTCGTATTAAAACCCCAAAACATTCCTTGTTGCGAAGACGAAAGCAAGGACTTAGACTTGCTTACCGCAATCAAGGGGTATATTAAGGAAAAATACAATAAACCGGGCAACGTTTATTTAGGGCTTGTTCATAGGCTAGATAGACCGACTGGCGGGGTTATGGTTTTTGCCAAGTCAAGCAAGGCTGCGGCAAGACTATCCGAGCAAATGAAGAACGGCGACTTTGAGAAAAAGTATTATGCCGTAGTCGTAGGAAAACCGAGAGAAGAAAAGGCAACGCTTACCCACTACCTAAAAAAGAACGCGGTAAACAATATGGTTTACGTGTGTCCCCCAACGGTAGAAGGGGCTAAAATGGCGGAACTCGACTATAACGTGGTAGAAAGTAAAGACGGCTTATCGCTTGTGGATATTCGCCTTCACACAGGAAGAAGTCATCAAATACGCGTTCAAATGAATACTATAGGCTGTCCTGTTTACGGAGATATGAGATACGGCGGAGAAAAAGCAAAGAAAGGGTATTTATCACTTTGGGCGTACTACTTGTCTTTCTCGCACCCAATTTCAAAAGAAAGAATGGTGTTTAGGGTTCAACCCCCCGAAGACGTAAATCCTTGGAATAACTTTGACACCGAAAAATCAGTGACGATAATTAAACCTAACTATTAAAAACTAAGCACGCAAAAGAGCGTGCTTTTTTATTTGTAGACGTATTTTCATAAACCATTGACGAACGCAATAAAATAAGGTATAATAAATAAAAACAAAAACACTTGCTTGCAAGGGGAATTTATGAGAATTTTAGAAGTGCTTGATTGCTTTTATCCAAACTACGACGGACCTGTAAACGTAATAGCAAACTTAGCGCGTATTATAAACGAAAAAGGCTTAGCGGAAGTAGAAATTTTAGTTCCTGATTACCCGAAAAACAGAGTGGAAATCGAAGGGGTTAAAATCCACCGTGCGCCGAGTGTTAAAGCACCCGAAGGGTATCGTAGCGCAGTGCCGTTCGTAAACTCTAAGGTTAAAAACGTTATAAAAAACGGCAACTACGATTTAATTAACTGCCACAGTTGTTTCTATTTGGGAAGATACGGTGTAAAGTACGGCAAAAAATACGGTGTTCCAACCGTTATGACACTACATACTAAGTATAGGGATGATTTTGAGCGAATAGTAAAGTTAAAATGCCTTGTAAGGTTTATGATGCGGTTTATTATGAAAAGCATAAACAACGCAGACTATATGACCACCGTTAGCGATGGTGCGGCAAAGGTTTTAAGAGAGTACGGGTTTAAAGGCAAGGATATAGAAGTTTTAAGAAACGCAACCGACCTTCCCTTGCAATCGATAGAAAAGGAAGAAAAAGTCAACCTTAGAAAAGAATATGGTATAGGCGACGAGTTTTTATTCCTTTTTGTAGGGAGAATAGTCGAAAACAAAAACGTTGATTTTTCTCTAAAAGTATTAAAAGCGATAAAGGATAGTGGTGAAACTAACTTTAAGTTTTTAATAGTAGGTAAAGGCCCCTATAGAGCAAAACTTGAAAAAAGTGTTTTGGAGTACGGCTTAAAAGACAACGTTATTTTTACCGATAGAGTAGAAAGTAGAGAAAAACTTGCAAAGATTTACGCAATGAGCGATCTCTTTTTATTCCCGTCCGAGTTTGATACTTGCGGAATAGTGGCGATAGAAGCGGCTGCAAATGGGCTTCCAAGCGTTATGATAGACGGCAGTTGCGCAAGCGAACTAGTTGTACACGGTAAAAACGGTTTTAAGTTTGTTAACGACGAAAAGGTTTGGGCGGAAGGCTTAATAGAAATAATGAAAAATGCCGACCTAAAAACCATTTCTAAAAACGCGCAAGAAAGCGTTTATATAAGTTGGGAAGAAGCAACGCAAAAATACTTTGACTATTATCTAAAAGTATTAGATAAAACCAATAAAAAATAAATCAAGTCCACCGCAAAAGCGGTGGACTTTTTATATAAAGAATCCTACCAGTTTATAAACGCCCAAAAGTATGAGCACCAAAGGTGGCAGAAAGCCAAATTTGTTAATTTTTGCCACCAGTTTGGTTTTGGCAAGAAGGATTCCAAACGTAATCATAACGCCGTGCATAAGTGCGATAGTAAGCGGAACGTAAAAAGCGTTTATGCCCATTATAGCGAGCGACAAATTGGCAAGCGCACCGTCAAGTCCCACGGCAAAACCCGTAATAAAAGATTGCTTGATAATACTTTTAGAGTCATCAACATTAAGAGAATCTTTCTTTACGAGATTATATATTCCTACAAAAATGAGAATAATACCGCCAAGACTTGCCGTCTTCTCACTCAGTGAATCAGAAAGTAGCGTCGCTGTGTAGTTAGTAAATAAACTCATTAAAAAAACGGTGACCGTAATACCAAGCACGATAAACCGTTTTTTTCCGCCTAAAAAAGCAAGCGAAAACCCGCAAAAAAATGAATCTATACTGACGGTTAAAGCCGTCAAAAACAAAAAGTATATCATTGGTGGTGTTCCGAAAAAATCTTCTTAACACCAATATATTCTAATAATTTAATGTTTGTGACGGGCGGTTTATAGGTGATCGTAAAAATTTGCTAAAAAACCGCCTAAAAACTATCTTTATTTATAAAAAATAAATAAAAGGCGCGAAACAGAGGATTTCAGCGAGTTTTTTAAGATGATTCGAAATAAATTATCAAAACCGCGCAAAATCCTCTTTTTGTATTGAAATTTTCGTCTAACGGT
>CAJMCT010000033.1 GCA_905211955.1 uncultured Eubacteriales bacterium
CTAATACTATGCTTAATGCTAACATAATTTTTTCTCCGTTAATTACTTTATACTCGTATTATATAATATGTGTAAAAAATTGTCAACTTAGAACTGCCAATCAAAAAATTAAATTAAAGAAAGCACCATAACCGCTATAATTATTAGTGGCAAGCCTATCTTCATATACCACTTTAGCCATTTAGGAAGTCTTGCGCCTTTTTCTCCACAGTTTACTTCCTTTAAGTAGTTGTCAAATCCCCAACCCTTTTTCCAAGTACAAAATACTACAAATATAAGTGCGCCTAAGGGCAAGAATAAGTTGGATACGAAAAAGTCTTCTAAATCCATTATGCCTTTACCAAATATTGAAACGTCTGCTAAAACGTTTGTACTTAAAACAGCGGGTGTCACTAAAGCAACCATTATAGCAACGTTGATAAGTGCAATTTTCCATCTTTTCATGCCCGTCTTTTCAATCCAAAAACTCATAATATTTTCAAACACAGCAATAACGGTTGAAAGTGAAGCAAATATCATTAAAAGGAAGAATATTATACCAACAATTCTTCCACCGGGCATATTGTTAAACACACTAGACAACGTGGTGAATAAAAAGCCTGCACCAACACTATCAGCATCAGCCGTCACACCATTGTTATATGTAAAGCATGCGGGGAATATAATTAAACCTGCCATAATTGCTATTATAGAGTCAAGTACAGCGATGGTCACCGATTCGCCTAAAAGGCGACGTTCTTTGCCAATATAACTACCAAATATTGCAATAGAGCCGATACCTATCGACAATGTAAAAAATGCCTGTCCCATCGCTGCCGAAATAACCTTAAATCCTGCTTTTTGTGCATTTTCTAGATTAGGAACCAAATAAAATTCAAGTCCTTCCACGGCGTTTGGCAAGGTTAAACAATAAATAACAAGCCCAAACATCAACACAAAAAGTGCAACCATCATAACCTTGGTTATACGTTCAACACCATTTTTAAGCCCGATTGCGCAAATGCCAAAACCAACCACTATTACTATTGCCGTGGTAAGTATCATTGTGGGAAGGTCGCCTATCATACCGCCAAAAACTTCGCCAAGTTGAGCGGGTTCGGTATATTCCATAATACTGCCTGTGCAGTACTTAAAGAAATAACCTATAATCCAACCGGAAATAACCGTGTAGAACATCATAAGTAGATAGTTGCCACCAATACCCATATACTTGGTTAAGTGCCATTTTTGACCGGGTTTTTCAAGCATATCAAACGAATATGCAATGCTTCTTTTACTTGCTCTACCTACCGCAAGTTCACAAGTCATTGCGGGAATACCAAGTATAACCAAAAATAAAAGATACACAAAAACGAATATCGAGCCTCCATACGCACCTGCGGTTATGGGGAAACGATAAACATTTCCAAGTCCGATAGCACAACCTGCCGATATTAGAATAAAACTTAATCTTGAACCTAACTTTTCTCTTTCCATAAATTTCTCCTACCCAAACATTATATACTCTTTTAGTTTAATTAGCAAGAGAAAACTAAAAAAGGCTTCCCTTTTAGAGAAGCCTTTTAGTTTTTATTTTTTACGATTAGATTATCGTAATCATTAAGTTGCACGCAATAACGATTAATACCAATGCGATGGGATAAGTTGATGCGTAAGAGCCTGCAACGTCTTCAGTTTCGGCAGTATTGATTAAAGTGCCGAGTGCGGGGGTAGAAGTCATACCACCGGTGATTGAACCAAGGTTGTTAAGAAGTGGTAATTTGAGAACGTATTTTCCAAGGAAGAAACCTACGACCATAGGTGCGAGCGTCATAATCATACCACCTAATAAGCCGTAAACAACGATCATTGCGCCGTTGCTGTTTGCACTAATTTGTGATACTAATGATACACCGCCGTCAACACCTGCACCGATAAGGAACAACATTAAACCTAATTCTCTTAAAACCTTTGCAGTTTTAGCGGGAACTTCTAAAGAAAGTCTACCAATTCTTCCGAAGTGGCCGAATACTAAACACATAATGAGTACGCCACCGGTAGTTCCTAACGAGAAGTTAACTCCACCAAATAGCGGAATCTTAATTGCACCAAGTAGTATACCCGAAACGATTGCGAGTGCCAAGGGCATAAATCCGAAGTCGTCACACTTAAAGAGTTTTTTGGTTTCCTTCTTTTCGGTGCTTTCCATTACGTCGGGTTTTAATAAGCCCCTTTCATAATTCATATCAGCCTTCATAAACTTAGGCATAAGTTGAACGAAAAGAACTACACCGATAACACCGAAGGGATATGCAATAGCATGTCCTAAAGTGACAAGACCTTCAAGTTCGCCTGCAACTTCTAAAGCCGCAGAATAACCGGGGGTTGAAGTTAATGCGCCTGATAATACACCTGCCGAAAATTCAGGTCCAATACCAGGGAGCAATGCAAAGAGAACTGCAACAACCGTACCAATAAGGATAATACTAATACCCATAACGATATAGGTTTTGAAGTTCTTCTTTAAGTCTCTAAAGAATTTAGGTCCTGCAATAAAACCGACAGAGCCTACGAACATAACTAAGCCTACGTTTTGGATAACCTTTTTATAGTAAACGGTGTTTCCTGCACCTTCTGCTAAATGAAAGCCACCAAGGACCGCCATATCTTCGGGAATTAGTGTACATAAGAACCCGAACAAAATTGCTACTAAGAATACGCCTGCCGTTCCTAAAGAAACACCTTTGATAGTCACTCTACCGAGCAAATATCCTAAAGCACAAATTAAGAACAAACCGATAAGAAGTGCCGCACTTTTCATAGAGAAAACGCCTTCCACTCCCTTATCGCCGGTTATGGCGTTATATACACACCAACCGACGATAGCAAGCACAACGAAAAGTGCTATACCTATCCAAAGCCCTTTAAGGCTTTTCTTTTCTTGATTTTCCATTTTTAACTCCTTTATTACACTGTAATACGGACGGATTGCTCCGCCCGTATATTATTTTTTCCAAAGTGATTTAATAAATTACATATCCTTTCTTCTATAATCAGGAAGAATTCTAGGAGATAAGGTTTTAGTGTCGATACCAGCCTTGTCGAGTTCAGCCTTAAAGTCTTCAACGTGTTTTAAGGTAAGTTTACCAACCTTAACGTTTTTGCACTTTTCAGAAGCGCTCTTACCAGCATTTCTACCAAATACGATAATGTCTAAAAGTGAGTTTCCCATAAGACGGTTTCTACCGTGGATACCCCCTACCGCTTCACCAGCAACGAAAAGGTTAGGAACGTCACTTTCGCCGTTAGCGGAAATATCTATACCACCGTTTTGATAGTGAAGTGTGGGATAAACTAAGATAGGGTCTTTTCTAATATCAATGCCATACTTACCAAACATACGGAGCATTGCGGGAATACGTTTTTCGATAGTGCCTTCGCCACCGATCATATCGATCATCGGGGTATCGAGCCATACGCCTTCACCGTCGGTAGTCTTAATACCGTTGTCACGCTTATCGCATTCTCTGATGATAGAAGATGCAGTCACGTCACGAGTTTCTAATGAGTAAACGAAAGGTTTACCTTCTTTATTTACTAATTGTGCGCCGAGTGAACGAACTTTTTCGGTGACTAATGCGCCGAAGATTTGGGTAGGTTCAGCAACGCCCGTGGGGTGATATTGAAGGGTGTCGGCATAAAGAAGTTTTGCGCCTGCTCTATATGCTAAAACCAAGCCGTCCGCAGTTGCACCGTAGTGGTTAGAAGTCGGGAAGCCTTGATAGTGAAGTCTTCCTGCACCGCCCGTTGCAATAATAACGGTCTTTGCTTTTGCGATAGTGATTTCATTGGTTTCCATATTGAGAAGAACGGCACCACAAGCCTTTCCTTCATCGTCTTTAATAATTTCGATAGCAGCGGTAAAGTCTACTACGGGAATATTTCTATTCAACACTTCGTCACGAAGGGTTCTCATAATTTCCGCACCAGAGTAGTCTTTACAAGCGTGCATACGCTTTCTACTCGTACCGCCACCGTGGGTGGTAATCATATTACCGTTTTCGTCCTTATCGAACATAACGCCAAGGTCGTTAAGCCATTTAATAGCGTCTGGCGCTTCGTTAACTAACTTATATAAGAGTTCGTGCTTTGCAGCAAAGTGACCGCCACCGAACGCATCGAGATAGTGAATTGCAGGGTTGTCGTTTTCTTTGTCTGCAGCCTGAATTCCACCTTCAGCCATCATGGTGTTAGCGTCGCCGATACGAAGTTTAGTCACCATCATAACGTTTGCGCCGTTAGCGTGTGCAGTGACTGCTGCGGAAGATCCCGCACCACCGCCACCAATAACTAATACGTCTACGTCGTAATCGGGCTTACTTAAATCGATGTCCATACCAAGAATTCTTGAATTACCTTGTAAAAGGTCTGCAAGTTCGTGTAAAACTTTGCCACCCTTGTTAGGACCAACCTTTAAGATTTCATAAGCGCTATCAATGTAGTCGGGATGGTTTTCTTTTAATACGGTTTGCTTTTCTTCGGCAGTCATTCTGGGGAAAAGGTTTTTAAGTCTTTCCTCACGAGTGGCTTCCACTTTCTTCATAGATAAGATTTGCTCTTCGGTATATTTATACATAAAACCTATTCTCCTTACTTTTCGATTTCTCTTTTGTTGTAGAGTTCTTTTAATTCTTCAACGGGCTTATTCATAACGTCTTCTAAAAGTTTAACGTAATCGCCGTTGTTGATTTCCGCTACTCTCTTTTCCAAGTGTTCGGTCTTAGGAGCGATATACTTGCCGTAAAGTCTTCTTGCTAAAACTGCAACTTGTGGG
The DNA here is from genome assembly GCA_905211955.1 of uncultured Eubacteriales bacterium. Classification (GTDB taxonomy): domain Bacteria; phylum Bacillota; class Clostridia; order Christensenellales; family Borkfalkiaceae; genus UBA1259. Next base: position 4,814 of record CAJMCT010000033.1, read on the forward strand.
TGAGAAATACCTGCGGGGCAACGTGAAGAACAAACACCGCACATTACGCAGTCAAAAGATTCTTCAGCGCACTTTTCGTATTCGCCACGTTGAGCGTATGCAATGTATTGCATAACGTTAAGTTCTTGCGTGCAAGACTTGGTACAAGCATTACAACCGATACACGAATAGATTTCGGGATAAAGTTGCATCATAATTTGTTCGGTGGGTTTAATCTTCTCGATATCGTAAACTTGTTTTACGAGTGGGAAGAACGGAAGGGTTGCAACGTACATGCCTTCTTCTACTTGGGTTTGGCAAGCAAGACAAGTCTTTAATTCTTGTTGGCCTTTAATTCTATAAATGGTAGAACAAGCACCGCAGAAACCGTTTCTACAACCGCAACCACGAACGAGTTGATAACCAGCGTATTCCATAGCCTTCATAATGGTAAGGCTTTCGGGAACCTGATATTTTTTACCGAAAAAATAAACGTTTACTAATTTTTCCATAAGAGTTTCTCCTTAAAAATCAATATTCATTGGGCATTTCTGCAAGTTGGTCCATTCTAAATACCGGACCGTCTTTACAAACGAACTTATCGCCAACGTTGCATCTACCGCACTTACCGATTCCGCATTTCATACGAAGTTCCAAAGTGGTATAAACGTGCGATTTGTCAAAGCCCAATTCCAAAAGCCCTTGAAGGGTGAATTTTATCATTATCGGCGGACCGCAAAGCACAGCCGTCATATTAGGATCAAGCCCTAATTCTTTTACGTAAGCAGGAACGAAACCTACGTGTCCGTCCCAACCGTCTTGGGGACGGTCGATGGTTAAATACACGTTAAAGTCGGGTTCGTTTACCCATTGGGTCTTGATTTCTTCTATATCAACCAAGTCGTCCATACTTCTTGCACCGTAAACGATAACTACTTTGCCGTAATTTTTTCTATAGTGGCGAACGTAGTTGATAACACTACGTAGCGGTGCTAAACCGATACCACCTGCAACGAACAAAAGGTCTTTGCCCTTAAAGTCTTCTTCAACGGGGAAGTTTCTTCCATAAGGTCCTCTAACGGTGATTTGCGCGCCTACTTCTAAAGCGTGAATAACTTCAGTCACGCAACCGCATTTCTTAATGGAGAATTCCATAAATTCTTTATTGGTGGGAGAAGAAGTTATAGAGAACATACATTCGCCAACGCCGGGTATAGAAACCATAGCGCATTGACCGGGAAGATGTTCAAAGAGTTTTTTACCGTCGGTACCTACAACCCTAAACGTTTTAACGTCGGGAGTGTCACGTCTAATATCGGTAATTACGCCAATTTTAGGAATAAGATTTTCGTTAACCATTTTTCTTCTCTCCTAATTTTTTAATTACTTTAATAATGTTAAGACGTTGTGGGCATTTATTTACGCATCTTCCGCAACCTACGCAAGAATAAGTTCCACCGTATTGTGAAGGATAGTAAACGAGTTTGTGCATGAATCTTTGACGGAAACGTTGCATTTGAGTATTTCTCGAGTTGCCGTGTGCCATAAGCGTAAAGTCTGAATACATGCAAGAATCCCAACAACGGAATCTTATAACGCCGTTATTCGTCTTAAAGTCTCTTATATCGAAGCATTGGCAAGTGGGACAAACGAAAGTACAAGTTCCACAGCCTAAGCATGCTTCCGATAAACTTTCCCATTCGGGCGAGCCGAATAATTCGTTTAAGTTTTCGGGCTTAAACGTCGATAAATCTAATTTAGAATAAGGAAGTTTATCAATAATAGCCTTAATATCTTCTGAAATCTTTTCGACTTCTTTTTCACCGCCGTTTTCAGCGATTTCTTCAATTAGTTTATATAAGCCGTCGGCTTTTACGGTATTCTTTCTAAAATAAGCGAAGTTGTCGTCAGTCCAAAGAGTTATATCACCCATGGGGTTTGACGCATCGATATCGAATACCTTACAGAAACAACTCTCCTCCGGACGACCGCAAGCGTGGGTGACGATAATGCCGGCTTCCCTTCTTGCCTTGTAGAAAGTATCTACGGGGTCCATCAAGAAAACGTTATCTAAAATATCGAAAGACTTATAGTCGCAAGCCCTAACTCCGAATAAAACGAAGGGGGCATTTTCACTTCTAACGTCAACGATTTCAATGTTCTTGCCATCAGTCTTAAATCCCATCATGTTTTCACTTTGAGGGAAGAAAAAGTCCTTTGCACTCTTTACAGTCTTTAAGGTTTCGATAGAAACGATTTCGTCTTTAGAATATAAGCCGTAGTTAACTTCCCCTGCCTTTTTCAAAGGAATATATAAGGGATATTGGGAAGAAATCTTATCGTACAAAAGATTCAACTTGTCTTTTTGTAATTTAATCATTAGTTTTCCTCCGTTTTAACTGCATCGTTAGGCTCGATATCCTTTTCGGTAAATTGGGTAAGAGGGGTTTTGCCTTCGGCTTCTTCGCCCGCTTGGAATTCACCGTAATATTCGTTGATATCTTTTATGAACTTTCTATTGAGCAAGTGTAGGGGTATGTTTTGCGGACATACTCTTGAACACTCTCCGCAGTCGGTACATCTTCCCGATACGTGGAAAGCCCTTATAATGTGATACATTTGTTCTTCAAAACTTACGTCGTTAGCCTTTGCCGAAATACCCGATTGGGGATTATCGAACACGCACTTAACACAAGTACATGCGGGGCAAACGTTTCTACAAGCGTTGCAACGAATACATTTTGAAAGTTGACTTTTCCAGAACTCAAATCTTTCATCGGCAGTCATCTTTTCTAATTCTTCTACTCCAGAGAAACGATCGTTTGGAGTAAACTCTCTTTCGTGAAGAATAATCTTTTCGTCGAACACTTGGTGTTCTTTTCCTTTACAGTTAAAGCACTTGCCGAGAAGTATTTCGTTTTTATCGAAAGTCTTTTCGCCGTACAAAGAAGACACCTTAACGGTATCGCCGTTTTCTTCCACGTCGGTCACAGCGTCCATGCCGAGCGCCTTGATTTTTTCGATGTCAAGTTTGCCGTAGCACTCTATTGCGATAACTAAAAAGTTTTCTCTTTTAATTCTGTGTTCTTTTAATAATTGGTTAAAACTGTAAGAATCGCAAGGCTTAATAAATACTGCGCTCTTACCTTCTTTTTTGCTGATGTTTACCAAATATTTAGAAAGGTTAGCACCACAAAATCCGTTATAAACGAAATCTTTAAGCTCGTCTACGCTTTCAAAGGTTGCGGGGGAGGGATCGAAATAAAATTCGCCTTTCTTCCAACCGATAACGCGTTTAACTTCTCCGCTTTCTAAAAGTTCTTTTGCTCTTTCAATCATTTTTAATTCTACGTCTTTCATTATTTATCCTCCTCTACTTTGCAACGAAGGTCTGAAAGACGTTTGTTTTCGCCAAGTTCTGAAACGGTCTTAACGAAATCGTTCATAACCGCCGAAAAACGTGCGCCTTCCGCAGCGGAAACCCACTCTACACGAGTACGTTCTTTTTCGATGCCCATATAGTTTAAGAAATCGAAAAGGAGCGCCATTCTTCTTCTGGTGTAGTAGTTTCCAGTGACGTAGTGGCAATCCCCGGGGTGACAACCGCAAAGAATTACGCCGTCAGCACCGCGTTGGAACGCCTTTAATATAAACATGGGGTTAACCCTACAAGAGCAAGGAACTCTAATAATCTTAACGTTAGCGGGGTAAGAAAGTCTTGCCGAGCCTGCTAAGTCCGCACCTGCATACGAACACCAGTTGCAACAAAAAGCAACTATATTCGGAACGTGCTTATCTTCTATCTTTTGCATATAGCCTCTACCTCCGACATGATTTGTTTAGACGAGAATCCGCTTAAATCCATAGCACCCGAAGGACAGGTGACGGTACAAGCACCGCAACCTTGACAAACTGCGGGGTTAACTTGAGCAACCCTACGGATTTCACTTCTTCCACCGGGGAAGCGGAATTCTTTATCAATATAGGTAATAGCACCGTAAGCACAAACGTTAGCGCATTGGCTACAACCATTACACATATTTTCGTTAGGACTTGCGACGCAAGGATTGGTCTTTAAGTGGTCTTTAACCAAAAGTCCGATAACCTTAGCAGCACAAGCCGAAGCCTGAGCAACCGTTTCGGGAATATCTTTAGGACCTTGGCAAACACCCGCAAGATATACACCAGCCGTAGGACTTTCTACGGGGCGAAGTTTGGGGTGAGATTCGTTTAAGAAGTTGTTGGTGTCGATACTTGCAGTTAAAAGCGTTGCAATCTTTCTAACCGAAGGTTCGGGTTCGATTGCAGTTGCAAGTACTACTAAGTCTGACGGAATAACGATTTGTTCGTTGTTTAAAAGGTCAGAACCTTGTACCATAAGTTTGCCGTTTTCGTTATAAACCTTGCCGACCATACCTTTAATATAGTCAACGTCGTATTGTTCAACGGCTCTACGATAGAATTCGTCGTAGTTTTTACCGGGCGTACGTATATCAATATAGAATACGTGCACTTCGGTATCGGGATATTTTTCACGAATAAGCATAGCGTGTTTTGCGGTATACATACAGCAAATCTTAGAGCAGTACGGCTTTCCGCAACCCGAAACGTCTCTTGAACCTACGCATTGAATAAAGGTGATAACCTTGGGGTGTGTTCCATCAGACGGACGGAGCAATACACCGTTGGTAGGACCAGCAGCGTTCATAAGACGTTCTAATTCTAACGAAGTGATAACGTCTTTATTTTCGTGATAACCGTATTCGCCGAAGTTATCGAGTTTAATAGGTCTAAATCCGGTAGCAACAACGATAGCACCGTATTCCCTATCGATAAATTCGTCTTTCATTTCATAGTTAATAGCACCAGCACCGCAGAATTTTTGACAAATACCGCACTTACCGGTCTTTAATTTTAAGCATTGTTCGGGATCGATAACCGCTACGTTAGGAATTGCTTGCGCAAACGGAATATATATAGCCGTGCGGTTATTTAAATTCATATTGAATTCGTTAAGACCTTTCTTAGAAGGACATTTTTCCATACAGATTTTACAACCCGTACACTTAGTTTCGTCAACGAATCTTGCTTTCTTTTTAATCTTAACTTTAAAGTTTCCAACGAAGCCTTTAACCTCTTCAATTTCCGAGTAGGAAATAATGTTAATCTTTTCGTTTTGCGCACAGTCAACCATTTTAGGCGTTAAGATACAAGCCGAACAGTCGAGAGTCGGGAAGGTTTTATCAAGTTGACTCATTCTACCGCCGATGGTAGCGTTCTTTTCAACGATGTCAACTTCAAA
>CAJMCT010000034.1 GCA_905211955.1 uncultured Eubacteriales bacterium
TAAGAAAAAACCGTGTTGATTAGATATAAAATAAAAATTAATCTATAGTTTATTAACCCCAATGTTTCGTGGTCATTAATTAAAACGTGTAAAAAAGGAGTAAGTAAAAGACCTATCGCAAAAATGCCTATTCCAATAACAAAATATGCCCTTTTATAAAGTTGCAAATACTGTTTGGTCTTTTCTTCATCTTTATTTGCAAGTGTTTTATAAAGTTCTATAACGATTGCAGTGCCTAATCCTAATTCTGTTAAATTTAGCACAGACAAAATATTTGTAAAAAGCCCGTTTAACCCTAAATAAAGTTCCCCAAGTGTTTTAATAAAAACGCTTCTTATAGCAAAACTTAACAAATAAGATAAAAACTGACCAAATGTGCCTGTCAATACATTAGACAAACTTTTTTTTGCTTTGCTTTGTTCACTCATAACTTAATCTCGCTAATGTGATGACCAGGTTTTCTTTTTTCTTCCGGCGGTAATTCCATTGGGTTTTTGTAGTAGCCTTTTAAATATTCGTCATATTCTCTTGGAATAGGGAATTTATAGCCACAAAAATCCGCATCGATAGTATCTATAAACATAGTGCGCTTAAACGCAGGCTTACTTACACCCGATTGACAAATAGGACAAGCAAACTCCGTTTGCTTTTTGTTGTATTTTCTCATCCACCTTTCAGCAAGTTTATTAAGCCATTTCATAGGCAATATTAAAAGTGGCAAATATAAAATATGGCGTATAGCAAACTTTTCGGTTTTTTGCTTTATGCAACGCACCATGTTTATTGATGCAACAACTCTACATTGCTTTCTTTTCTTTTCTAAAACAACGTTGTCACAAGGAAAAATATCTAACCAAATTCCGTGCGGACATTTTAAATGCTTTGCACTTTCTTCTAAAAATAAAGTATCCATATTAAAGCACTTTCCAAAAATATTTGGGAAGTGTTTGTTCATAGTGCTATTTTCAAAATAAAACGGCTTAGAAAGTTCTTTATTTGCAACTGAGACAAATTTATCGTAATCTTCACGAAGCATAGTAATATCAATATCATCATCCCAAGGGATAAAGCCTTTGTGCCTTACCGCACCTAATAGCGTACCGCTATCTAAAACGTATTTGATATTATGCTTTTTACATACTCTATCAACTTCTATAAGTATCTCTAGCATTTTGTTTTGAACGTCTACTATGTCAAAACCGCAAACCGTATACTTTTCCATATACACCCCTAATTAACGTATATTTTCTAAAATTTCTATCCACTTATTAGTGAAGGCTTGCAAAGAAAACTTATCTAAATTATCCTTTGCGTGATTGGAAAATTCAATTCTCTTTTCTTTATCTTCTATAAGACGGCAAACTTTTTCAGCCATCTTATCCACGTCAAACGCCGAAACCAAGTATCCGCTTTTGCCGTGCTCTATTATCTCTCTAGGTCCAAACGGGACGTCAAACGCAAGAGTGGGAAGATTATACGACTTTGCTTCTGTTAAAACTAGTCCAAAGCCTTCGGTCCTTGACGTCATAACGTACATTGATGCTTTCTTGTACTCTTCTTCAATATTTTTCGTTCTACCTGCAAAGATTACAAAGTCTTCTAGTCCGTACTCTTTTGCCCTTTGTTTTAGTTCTTCAAAGTGCGCCCCGTCACCAACGAAACGCCAGTTCCAATCGGGGTGAACTTTTTGCACCTTTTTAGCAACTTCTAAAGCAAGATCATAGCCTTTTGTGTAGAAAAAATGTCCTGCGGTAATAAGCGTTTTAGAGTTTTCGTCATAACCTTTATACTCGTCGTTTTTCTCGCTTGGATTATACACGAAAGTTATAGGGCATTTAACCTTAAACTCTCTTTTAAACGCATCACTATCGCCTTCCGTTTGATTTACGTAATACGCGCACTTTTTAAGCGACAATTTTCTTATAGTTTTAGTGTGTTTACTGCCTATGTCGTTTCTTATATTAAACATTTCCCACGCGATAACTTTGGTTTTTCTTAAAAAGCACGCGGGAAGCGAAAAAATTCCAAGCATTACGTCAACGTTTATGATAACGTCTACTTTTTCTTTTTTTAAAAACTTTCTAAGTTCAAAAATTTTGCCTATAAGCGACTGTTTTTTTAATACCGGGGTTTGAACGGCTTTATCGAGCGGAAAATAGGACGTTCCGCTTTGGTTGTTGCAACTAAGCACCAAAACGTCGTAATTTTTATCCACTAAAGTATTAGCAAGTATTGCGGTTATTCTTTCCGTTCCACCGCCCCTTGACATATCCCCATTAAAGATACAAACTTTCATACACTAAACCCCGTAAATGTTTAACATTTGTTTAGTCCAACTCTCGATAGAATATTTTTCCTCTATTATCAATCTTGATTTTGCAATATCTTCTTCACTAGGCGCGCCGTCTTCAATAGCCTTTTCCATGCCCTTACGAATACTATTAACGTCTTCACTTTTAACCATTAAAACGGTCGGAAATTCGCTTGCAAAAAGGTTTTCTCTAATATCACTACAAACAACTCTAAGACCCGAGTAAATGGCTTCTAACAACGCGTAAGAAAGCCCTTCCGCTCTACTAATATGCAAGAAATTTTTAGAGTTTTGATATAAAACGTTAACGTCAGATACGGCAGGAATGACTTCTAGTCCTTCAACTTTACCGAACTCGTTTTCTATTAAATTTTGTGTATCAGCTTTACCAACAAGTTGAACTTTTATTCCACCGTTAGACCCTAAAAGAGCTTTAGCACAAAGATCGACTCCTTTAATATGATATAGCCAACCAAACATCAAAAAGTCATTTTCTCTTTTTTGATAGTCCACATCAACCTTTTTTATCCCAAGCGTATTAAGTCCGTTTGGAACGTATTTTGATTGAGATTTAGGGAAACCTAAACTTTCGGCATAATCTTTAACCTTTTCTCCAACGGCTAAAAGGGTTGCTTTTTTATGAAATAATTTGTATTGCAATTTATACATTAAACGATTATGAAAATCATTAAAATTATAAATAGCATCGTGTAAGTGCCAAAAAACCTTTTTCTTTTTAGCGGTAAACACTACCGGTATATCGTAAAGTTCAAAGTGACTATGGATAATTTCTATTTCAGGATTTTCTTTATAAATTCTTTTAAGTGCTCTATAAGTAGAAGGTTTAATCCTTGCTTTTGCTAACGGCAAAAAATAAACTTTATTGGTTTTAGCAAGTTCTATGCACCAGTCTTTTTCTTTAGCAGACACGGGAAAAGCATACAAGGTTTCGTGCCCCTTATCTTTCAACTTTTTATCTAATGCTTTAAGCGAATTTATAAAATTCCCTTCATACGGTGCTGCGTATGCACATACCTGTAATATCTTCATTATCCTAAGACCCTTTCTATCATATCTTCAACAAGTTTTACCGTGTTTTTCTTATCGAACTTTTCACCGCGCTCTTTTGCCTTTTGCTTATAATGTTCTAAAAGTCCTTTTTCGCCAAGCATCTTTGCTAAACCTTGATAAAGTGCTTCTTCATTGTTTTCGGTGACGATTCCATACTCGTTATTTTCGCCAAGCAATTCTTTTGCGCCCGAACAATTAGTGCTAACCACGGGCGTGCCGACGATTAGCGATTCGGTGACAGCCGTACTAAACCCTTCTCTACGAGAACTACAAACGTATAGGTCGGCATTTTTAACGTATTTGTACGGGTTAGACCTAAAGCCCACGAAAGTCCAATCATTTTCTAAACCGTTTTCTTTAATCTTGCTTTCTAAACTATCCTTTTCTTCGCCTACTCCTACTATATAAACGTGGATAGGAAAGCCTTCGTCTTTTAACCTTTTTGCAACGCCTATTAATCTATCATAACCTTTTGTGTACATTAGCTTTGCAACCGAAACCAAGTTTATTTTTTCTTTTGAAAACTCAATATCGTCTATCTTCTCGTTTGCTTTTTCCTTGATTTCGTCAGTTTCTACGGTGTTGTATAAAACTTCTATCGGCTTTTTATAGTCAAATATTTTTACAAAATCATCTAAAACCGTTTTTGATACGCACACCGTATTGTCAAAGCGATTATAACTTTTTAGTGCTTCTTTATAACTTCTAAAAGACTTGCTTGCAACTTTTATATTTTCTTGTTCAACGTGAATCCAAGAAACGAGTTTAGTACTTTTGTTCGTACAACCAGAAACTACCCTTGCACTAGGGCCTTCTAAGTATGAAATTATTACGTCGTAATCTTCTTTTACGTAGTGCTTATATAAAAACCTAGGACTAAATAATTTTGCAACGATTGTATTTCCGCGAAAATAGTGCTTAAACCCAGGTATATATTTTACGTGCGGTTTGATTTGGTCTTTATACACACCAACGTCAAACATGGTTTGAATAGTCACGTCGTATTTTTCGCAATCCATATTGTGCGCTAAGTTTAGTAATACCCTTTCTGCACCACCGTGACCTAAAGTGGGTATAAAGAACAACACCTTTTTCTTTTCCATTATCTTTTCCCCTAACTCCAAGATATATAAAAGTCTGCTATTGCCCCGTATGCAATGTTAACGTAAATGTTGTAAGCAAAGAATATTAAGTAAAGCGAGAACGCTAATATCTTTATAAGTTTTGCATGTTTTTTTGTAAATACTACGTCTATTAATTTAGGCATTAATATTATGGGCGCAAACGAAGTATAGAAAGCAAGCCTTGCCCAATATGCCATATATAGCCCCATCAAATAAAACGCAGAGTTCATAATAGTCAAATTAAAAAGTAGCGCGTCCGAGCGGGATATCTTTTCGTCGTTTGCTTTCTTTTTAATAAAGAATATAATTGCAAGTACTAAGGGTACGATGGCTATAATAAAGCATCTCATTATACCCATACCACTAGACATGTCTAAATAAAATTCGTACTTTTCGTTAATTACGGTTTCTTGTAAAAACTCGCTAACAAGGGACGGTGCTATTAAGAACACCACGCATAAAATCAACCCGATTATTACTCTAAAATTAAGCGGTTTGCCTATACAAATTAGTGCTATTAATAAAACGTAGAGCGCTGATTCGTGAAAGAAACTTGCAAACCATACTAAGAGTGCGTAAAGTATATATTTCTTATTTAAAAGTAGCGGGAAAGCAAGCATAATAATTGCCGTAGCAAAAATTTGTCTTACCCCGTTATTGGTATCCATGTAGTTAACACAAAAATATATTGCTAGCGACAATATAGTATCGCTTGAATATTTTTTAGCAAGGAATACGTAAGCAAGATTTATAAGTAGCGCAACTATAAACAGCATAAGTTTAGGACTTGCGCTTAGATAGTTAAGATAATATAAAAATAATAGCCAGCCCGATTCTACACCCCAAGGTTCACTGTAAACGTAGTTTAAGTCCCCACGCGATTCGGTGTACATTATCTTATAGGCATAAGTATCAATAAAACCGTATCTTAAAGTAGACGTCACAACTAAAATCAACGCAAAGGCAAGCAAAACCCTGCCAGTAGTCACTTGACGGGCTTCACCATTAGGATCAATCAAAGTTTTTTGATTAAGCTTGCCGAAAAACAACGTTAAAAATATTAATAACGTACAAATTGCTATAAGATACATCTAGTCTTTCCTTATCTTCTCAAAAGTCTATAAAGCCATTGCGGAATAAGTCCAATCAAAATAGGCTTTAATACGTAAATTCTACTAAAAATATTGGCTTTAATCGCCTTGTATCCTTGACGGCGCACCCATGCTTCGTTAAGGCGTCTTCTAAACGTTCTTCTATGCGCTGCATCTCGGCCATCAAACATACTGTATAAAGGCTCTTCCAAAGTGCAACCTTTAACACCTTTTGCATAAAGTCTAAACCACAAATCGTAATCTTCAACGCCAAGCGTTTGTTTTCTAACCCTATAACCGTCTACCGAAAGGTATGCACTTCTTCTCATCATAACGGGAGCGTGGCAAAAAGGTGAAGATTTTATCAAGTCTTTTTTTGTAGGCACGTAAATATCACCTACGGGTGGATCTTGATAAACGCCCTTTTCGTCAAAGCGCTTCATTGTTGTGCTTACAAACCCGTACTCAGGGTGCTCGTCCAAAAACTTAACTTGCTTAGCAAATCTTGTGGGATCGCAAAGATCGTCACCATCCATTCTCGCACAATATTCGCCAGTCGCCACTTCTAAACAGCGGTTAAGCGTGTAAGATAACCCGTGATTACTGTCGTTCTGAATAAGTTTTATTCGTCCATCTTTTTCGCAATACGATTTAACCACTTCTACGGTATCGTCTTTAGAGCCGTCGTCACAAATAATCATTTCCCAATCGGTAAAAGTTTGATCTATTATCGACTCAATACTATCGCCTATGGTTTTAGCGCAGTTGTAAGCGCCCATTAACACACTAACTTTTGGCATTTTAATTTTCCTTTTTATTTGCAAGCGCTATTCTTATATCGCTTAATTTTTCAAACAACTTGTTTTGCTCGTAATTATCTTTAACGAAATTATAAGCATTTTCGCCCATTTCAGTTCTCAACTTTTCGTCATCGATTAATTTTTGCATACAATCGGCAAGCGAACTTGCGCTTTTAACCTCGCAAGCGAGTCCCGTCTTGTTTTCTTCAATCGCATCGATTTGACCGGGCACGTTAGAAACTATTGCGGGAAGCCCCATGCCTTCGGCTTCAATTACTACCAACCCAAATCCTTCTCTATAACTAGGCGCAACGAAAACGTCTGAGCCTGCGTAGTATTCTTGAACGTTATTAACGCTACCCGTAAAAGTCACGTTCTTAGAATTTTTTGCCCACGACAAAAGTTCTTGATCAAGTAGTTCGCTATTATCGTTCCCGCCCATGACTAAAAGTTTTACATGCTTGTTTTTTTCTTCAATATTTTTAAAGGCGGATAAAAGTTCGTTTACCCCTTTATCAACGGTAAGACGAGCGGCGAACGAAAACACGACGTCTTCTTCGCTATAGCCTAAACGTTCTCTAACGTCTTTTCTCCACTCGCTCTTTTTATTTATATCAAACTTATTAAGGTTTACCCCACAAGCACTGCCATTCCAAACCACTTGGCTTTTTTCTTTTTTATAAAGCCCTTCCGATATCGCAAAATCTCTTATATTAAAACTTTCGGCTTCTATATGGGTGGAATTTTTGCAGGTTGTTTTTTCTAACCACTTAAAAATCTTGCGAGCAATACCAGTTAGCCCCATGTATCTAATACCCCATTGGCAATAGAGTCTTACTGGGCACTTTACTTTTTTAGCCGCCGACGAAGCCGCGAACGCAGCGTTAGGCGTAGAGTATTGCACGATATCAAATTTATGCTCTTTCAAAATCTTTGCAATCTTTTTCTTAGCGCTAAATATCGAAAGGCTTACACCCCTTTTCATAGAAACGGGGTAGTAATGAACGTATTCTGGCAAGTCTTCTAATAATCCTTCTTCATCATTGCAAATAAGTGAAATATCATACTCGCCCGTTTTATGAAGATATTCGGAAAACTCTTTTAGAAAAGACTTGTACGTCAAATATATGGTCGTGACAAAACAAATTTTTATCATTAATGCACCTTTTATCAGTCTTTAATTTTTTTAGCCGGAACGCCTACGTACGTTCCAGAAGTTTCAATATTATCCACAACGACGGCTCCTGCGCCAATAATGGCGTCACAAGAAACGTTAACGTTATTTTTTATCGTTGCGCCTGCACCAATCCAAGCACGTTCCCCTAAAACGACCGTTCCTGCAACGTTTACGCCCACGGCTATATGTGCGTAATCGTGAACGACACAATCGTGATCTACCGAACTGCAAGTATTGATAATTACTCCCTTACCTATTTTTGCACAAGGATTAATAATAGCGCCTGCCATAACCGCAGTTCCCTTGTCGATACAAACACCGCTACCTATAATTGCGCTTGGATGAATAAGCGTAGGCACGTTTGCACCAAGTTCAAGTAATTCTTCTATAAATTTTTGCCTTGCAAGATTGTTTCCGATAGCAACAAAAAGGTCTGCTTTACCGATAAAGTTATTCATTTCGGAAACTTTGCCAAGTATCGGAAAGCCCAAACAATCGCCCAAAGCATTGTCGTCTAAAAAACCGATTTTTTTATACTTTTTTGATTTTTGAGCAATATCCGCAATCACTCTACCATGACCGCCTGCACCAATAATTATCAAACTTTTCATCTATTCGTTCCCCTTAAATTCTTCCATAGTCGCAGAACTTTCTGAACTTATCCCTTCTCTCTTAAACACGGATAACACCGTCCTAAAAAGTATTTCTATATCACCAAAAAGCGAATAGGTTTTAGTATACTTTACGTCCATAGTAAATTTATCTTTCCACGAAACCGTATTTCTTCCGTTAACTTGCGCAAGCCCTGTAAGACCTGGTCTAACGTCGTGACGGTGCGATTGAAATTCACTGTATAACGGCAAATACTTTACTAATAGTGGTCTAGGGCCAATAATGGACATATTGCCGATAAAAATATTTAATAGTTCAGGAAGTTCATCAAGCGAAGTGCTTCTTAAAAACTTGCCGTACTTTGTAAGCCTTTTTTCGTCGGGTAAAAGTTCTCCGTTTTCGTCCTTTTCACAGGTCATTGTTCTAAACTTGATAAGTTTAAAAATTTTAGCATTTTTGCCGGGGCGGTCTTGGGTAAAGAAAGGATTTCCTTTCATTTTGATTGCGCCCAAAATAGTCAAAACAATTAGGATTGGCGAAAACACCAAAATTGCAATACCGCTTAAAAGCATATCGTAAAAGCGCTTAAAAAACACCTTGTATAAAAGTGCCGAAAGCAATATCCACACCGCTAAAGTTAAAAAGACTATTAAAGTTATTCCCCACCACTCGGTGGTTAGCATTTTAAAAAATTCTTCCATACCCTACCAACTAAAAGCAACTTTTTACTATTTCGATTACTATATCTTGTTCGGCTTTAGTCATCTTGTTATCACTCGGCAAACATAAGCCCCTATCAAAAATATCCTCATCAACGGGTTTATCTTTTACGCTAACGAAGGGGTTTTTACAGTAGATTGGTTGCATATGCATAGGCTTCCAAATAGGTCTACCTTCGGCATTATACTTTTCTAATTTTTCCAAGATTTCGGTAGGACATGTTTTATGTAATTCCTTTTTAAAGTGAGCCACCTTGTCCGTTCTAACTTGCTCGCACATTGCATCTTTATCAATAAGCAAACAAGAAAGCCAAAAGTTTGGTTCCATTATATCTTCAATATAAGGGTTCATAGAAACGGGCAAATCTTTGAACGCTTCTTTATAACGCGTATAGATTGCCTTTTTTTGCTCGATATGTTCTTTTAAGTGTGGGAATTGCCCCCTAACTACACCTGCTATAACGTTGGACATACGATAGTTATAACCAAGTTCTTCATGCTGATACCAAGGCGCGTTCTCACGACTTTGAGTAGACCACTTTCTTGCCCTGTCGGCGTCTTCCTTATTATCGGTTAAAAGCATACCCCCCGATGAGCCGGTGATTATTTTATTTCCGTTAAACGATATTGCGTTGTATTTTCCAAAAGTTCCCGTTTGAACACCTTTATACGTTGCCCCTAAAGACTCCGCAGCATCTTCAATTATCGTTGCACCGTGGCGAGAACATATCTCTTTAATTTCGTCCATTTTAGACGGCGTGCCGTAAAGGTTTGCTAAAACTACTACTTTAACGTCGGGATAAAGAGAAAACGCCTTTTCTAAACTTTCAGGACACATATTCCAAGTTTCATATTCGGCATCAATGAAAATCGGAACGCCCTTTTCGTATGCTACGGGGTTTACACTCGCGTCAAACGTCATATCTGAGCAAAAAACCTTGTCGCCTTGTTTTACCCCTGCAAGTTTGGTTGCCAAATGCAAAG
>CAJMCT010000035.1 GCA_905211955.1 uncultured Eubacteriales bacterium
CACTACTTACTTGTGTTGCCGTTTTAATTGCAGGCCTTATAATTTAATCTAAACGTAAAACAAAAAGGTTGAGATTTTTCTCAACCTTTTATTTTTAATTATTTTTTATTCAGGCTTTTTATCGAAGTCTAGCGTTAAGTCATAATCAGCAAGGTGCTCTACCTTAAAACCGTTTGCTTTATACTTTTCATAATCAAAAGCATCAAGCTCGTCCATAGCAAGTTTATGGAATTCATAAAAATTGTGCCACCATTCCCAACCAGAGCCGAGATTGTTTGATAAGTATGCATCAACTATATCGCAAGCGGTTTGGGGTGCAACGTAAAATGCGCCCATTGCAAGCACGTTAACGCCGTTGCCAGTAATCGCCCTAAGTGCAGCGGGTAAACTTTCTACAACACCTGCGTGAACTCGTGGACATTTGCTTGCCGCTATATGTATACCCATACCGGTACCGCAAAACAATAGCGCCCTTTCAAAATTACCTTCCGAAATTTGTGCACCAACCCTTAATCCTACTCTATGAAACATATTTTCGGTATCCTTTGGGTCACTATTCTTTGTCACGCCAAGGTCGGTAATTTTCCATCCTTTTTTAGCTAAGTGTTCTACCACGACTTCCTTTAACGGAAATCCTGCAAAGTCTGCACCTACAACTAAGTATTTATCTTTGATAGTCTTCATAATCATAAACCCTTACTAATTATTTCTTTTATATTATTGCATTTATTCAGCCTTACTAAAGTTTTCTTTGCCAACCGCACAAAGTGGGCAAGCGTAATCGTCGGGAAGTTCTTCAAACGAAGTTCCGGGTGCAATTCCGTTATCGGGTTCGCCAATCGCTTCGTCGTATTCGTATCCGCAAACGTCACATACGTATTTACTCATAACAGTTTACTCCTTTTTTGTTTTCTTTTTTTATTTTATAATTCTACCATCCAAAGTCCGTGAAGGTTGCAGTAAGCATATACCGCTACGGGCTTTTCGTTTGCAAGCGCAAAAGATACGGTGGGTTTATCCCCTGCCTTTAAGCACTTTCTTTGACCACCACAGTCTGTTTGAAGGTATACGAAAGTTATTAAGTGTTCTTCAGTCATGGGGTGTTCTATAGAACCAACGTTAACCTTAACGATATTTCCTTCCACCTTTACTTCAGGAATATGTTTTTCCTTGCTTGCTTCTACAACGCCTGCTTCGAGTTTAGTCATTTTTTGACCACAGCACATCATAGGCACACCGCCGTCGTTAATAAGACCTACTAAGTTTTTACAATGTTCACAAATATAAAATTTAGACATAATTTTACTCCTTTGTTTTATTTTATTTTTTCAAAACTGCTTGCACCGTGTTTACACCAAGGGCAAACAAAATCGTCGGGAAGAACGTTATCTTCTAAAACGTATCCGCAAACCCTACAAATATAACCTTGCGAACTTTCGCTATCGGGCTTGGGTTTAACGTTTTCTTGATAATAAGTATACGTCATAGTTTTCTTGTCTGAAAGAACCTTAGCCCCTGCTACCGAGCAAATAAACATGCCGTGAGAGTCTAAGTCTAAATAATCTTCAACCTTTAACGATATAACCGCGTTGGTGTATCCCGTAAGATAAGCAAGACCGTTTTCCGTGCGCATTATCTTTTGGTTTTCAAACTTGTCTACGTTTCTACCGCTTCTAAACCCAAAGTTTTCAAAAACGCTAAACGGTGCATTTTCGCTAAGGCAGTTAAGGTTTAGTTTGCCCGTCTGCTTTATTATATGGTGCGAATAGTTTTGTTTAGAAACAGTCACCGCAATTTTATTAGGGCAGTCGGTCACTTGCATAACGCTATTAAGAATTAAGCCGTTGTCTTTTTTGCCATCGTTAGTCGTGACGACGTATAAGCCGTAGCCGATGTTAAATAGCGCGCTCATATCGTTTTTAACCGTTTCCCCAGCAACCAAATATTCTTTGCAAAGTTCTTCGGCAAGGCTATCTATCGCCTTTTTGCTTTCGTCGTTTAGCGCGGATAAAATCTTGACTTCCGAACTCATAAAGTTAAGGTTTTTACTCTTTTCAAGCATACTTTTCATAACCTTAGTGGCCATGGGATTCCAACTTCCGTTTTCGATAAAACCAACCGTTCTATTTGAATAGTTCCTTTCGGTTAAATGGTTTATAAACTCACGCATAAACGGGAAAATATCCGCGTTATACGTGGTGGTTGCAAGCACCATTTTGCTATATCTAAACGCGTCTTCAACCGCTTCTGCCATATCGCATCTTGCTAAGTCGTTCACCACGACCTTAGGACACCCCTTTTGCTTTAATATGTCGGCAAGCATTAGCACTGCCTTTTTGGTGTTTCCGTAAACCGAAGTATAGGCGATAACTACACCGTCTTCTTCAGGCTGATAAGACGACCAAGTATTATAAAGTCCTAAATAATATCCCAAGTTTTCGGTTAAAATCGGGCCGTGAAGGGGGCAAATCTTTTCAATTTCTAAGCCTTGCGCTTTTTTTAATAAACTTTGAACTTGCGCGCCGTATTTTCCAACGATACCAATATAATAACGTCTTGCTTCGCAAGCCCAGTCTTCTTCTACGTCTATCGCTCCGAATTTACCAAACCCGTCCGCCGAGAAAAGCACTTTATCTTTCGTGTCGTAGGTGACTATAACTTCCGGCCAATGTACCATAGGTGCGGTGACAAAAACTAGTTTTCTTTCGCCAAGGTCTAAAGAGTCGCCTTCTCCAACAACGATTTGTCTATCCGAAAAATCAGTTCCGAAAAAGTTTTTCATCATGGTAAAAGCCTTTGATGAAGAAACTATTTTTGCGTTGGGGTATGCCTTGCAAAAATTCATAATGTTTGCCGAGTGATCGGGCTCCATGTGTTGAACGACTAAGTAGTCGGGGGATTTCCCTTTTAGCGCTTCGCTTAAATTGTCAAGCCACTCGTGTGTAAAACGAGCGTCTACCGTGTCCATAACTGCTATCTTTTTATCCATAATAACGTATGAATTATAAGCCATGCCGTTTGGAACGACGTATTGCCCTTCAAAAAGGTCCACTTCGTGATCGTTTACACCAACGTATTTTATAGTATCGGTAATATTCATAAACAGTCTCCGTTTTCTTCTTCAACTTTATCATAACATATTTAATTTTTTTTATCAAGGCGAGAAAAGCAAAATATTTTAATATTTTGTAAGTATTTATCCGATTGACAATTACTGCGGGTAATGTTAAAATTCTATTTATGAAAAACATATTGATAACAGGCGCTTTAGGTGGCATGGGAAAAGCCACTTGCAAACTTTTAAGTGATTTGGGCTACGTCGTCTATGGTGTAGACGCTTATGATTGCCAAGATTTTTGCGGGGAAAAATATTTTACCGCAAACCTTTGTAGTTTAGATGAAATCGAGCGAGTTAAAGAGCAAATTGAAAAAGAGTGCACTCGTTTAGACGCCATAATTCATATGGCGGGAATTTATCGTTTAGACTCTTTAGTTGAAATGAGCGAAGAAGAATTTACCAAGGTTTTCAACGTAAACCTATTTAGCGTTTACCGTGTAAACAAAACCTTTCTTCCGCTTCTAAAAAAAGGTTCTAAAATCATCATTACGTCTAGCGAACTTGCACCCCTTGACCCATTGCCGTTTACGGGAATTTACGCAATCACTAAGTCGGCGGTAGAAAAATACGCCTACTCACTTCGTATGGAATTAAACCTTTTGGGGATAAACGTATCTATTATCCGCCCGGGCGCAGTTAAAACGGGGCTTCTTAACGTTTCCACCGCTTGCTTAGAAAAGTTTTGCGAAAACACTACTCTTTATCCTTGCAATGCGGAAAAGTTTAAAAAGATCGTAGAAAGCGTGGAAACCAAAAATATTCCGCCCGAAAAAATCGCTAAAATCGCAAGTAAAGCACTAACTAAAAAACGTCCTAAATACGTTTATAACGTAAACAGGAATAAACTACTAAAAATACTCTCTTTCTTGCCTGATAAACTTCAAGTAAAGATTATCGGTAAAATCTTAAAAGAAAAGAAAAAGGAAGATAAAAATGTTTAATTTTTTCTCTAAAAATGCACCAATCGGTGGAAAATACACCGTTTCGGGGCAAGATTTTAATCATTTAAAAAACGTTTTGCGCATGAAAATTGGCGAAGAACTTTTAGTAAGTTTTAACGGCAAGTGTGACCTTTGTGCCGTAGATAGTTTTGACGACGATTGCGCATACGTTTATATAGTAAAAGAAGACTATAAGGATTTTGAACTCCCCGTTTTCATTACCCTTTTTCAAGGTTTGCCAAAGGCGGACAAAATGGAAACTATTATCCAAAAAGCCGTAGAACTTGGCGCAAGTGAGATTATCCCAGTAGAAACCGCGCGTTCTATCGTAAAACTTGATAAAAAGAAAGCCGAAAGCAAAACACAAAGGTGGCAAGCAATCTCAGAAAGCGGTGCTAAACAAAGTAAAAGAAGCATTATTCCTAACGTATGCACCCCTATAGATTTTAAGGGCGCTCTCGCAAAAATTAAAGACTTAGACCTAATAATAGTACCTTACGAAAATCACGACGGTATGAAAGCGACGGTAGATGTGCTAAGAAGTATTAAACGTGGAGACAAAATAGGCGTATTTATCGGGCCTGAAGGTGGATTCGAGCAATCGGAAATCTCCGCCTTAGAAAAATCTGGCGCAAAAATCGTTTCGCTTGGCAGTAGAATCCTTCGCACCGAAACGGCTTCTATAACCGCATTATCAATGCTTATGCTATATATCGAAGCAAAATTATAATACCCACCCCATCGAACACCTTATATTCGATGGGGTTTTATAATCCACTTTTACAAAAACTTACCAAGTGTCCGTTTTGTTGTTTTTATATACTATCATTTGACATTTGCGTTATTTATAGTGTAAAATAAATACGTATGCTTTATAAAAGCATATCCCCTTTTTACTTAGGAGACAAATTATGCTAATCAATGCTAAAACTATAAACGGCGATCTTTTTAGACGTTTGTTAATATCCGGAGCAATTAATTTGCAAAACAATATCCGCACGATAAACAACCTTAACGTGTTCCCTATTCCGGACGGGGATACCGGCGACAATATGTACCTTACTCTTAAAGGTGGTGTGGATCAAATTATAAGTGTAAACGACGATACTTTGGGAAAAGAAGCGGTTGCGCTTGCAAACGGCATGCTCTTAAACGCTCGTGGAAACTCTGGCGTTATACTTTCACAACTTTTCTTTGGGCTTTCAGAAGGGCTTGCAAACTTAAAAGAAGCAACCCTTACCGAATTTGCTTACGCAATGGGGAAGGGTGTTGAACGCGCTTACAAGGCAGTTGCCGAACCCGTTGAAGGCACAATTTTAACCGTTGCGAGAGAATCTATTGATTTTTCGCGTGCTAACATTGATGAAAAGACTACCGTGAAGGATTTTTTCACTACCGTTCTTGAAGAAATGAAAAAGTCATTAGAAAAAACCCCCGAACTTTTAGAAGTCTTAAAAGAATCGGGCGTTATCGATAGTGGTGGAGCGGGGCTCGTTTGTATTATCGAAGGGTTCTTAAAGGCTTTCGATAACGAAAATGCTTTAGAAGAAGTTGCCGTCTCTATCAATGAAAACACACAAAAAAGCGTTGATTTTTCTAAGTTTAACGAAGATAGCGTTATGGAATTTGGATACTGTACCGAAATGCTCGTTCAACTTTTAAAATCAAAGACTGACGTAGACGCTTTCTCAGTAGAAGACTTAATCACATACTTAAACACTTTGGGCGATTCCATAGTTGCCGTAAAAGTAGGTTCTATAATTAAACTTCACGTTCACACTCTTAAGCCTTATCTCGTTATGGAATACTGCCAACGTTTTGGTGAGTTTTTGACTGTTAAAATCGAAAACATGACTCTTCAACACAACGAAAGCGAATTATATAGCGAGAAAAAAGAAGAAAAATCGAGTTTAGAAGAACTAAACTCTAAAGTAAAAAGAGCGAGAAAAGACTTTGCGGTAATTACAGTTGCTAACGGCGACGGTATTATTGAAATGTTTACTGAACTCGGCGCGGACTACGTCGTTCGTGGTGGACAAACCAATAACCCTTCTTCAGAAGATTTTATTCGCGCTTTTGACGAAGTTAATGCGGACACCATCTTCGTTCTTCCAAACAACTCTAATATTATTCTTGCTGCAAAACAAGCGGCAGAAATTTATAAAGATTCGGACGTTAGAATTATTCCAAGTAAATCTTTGGGGCAAGGCTATTCTGCCCTATCAATGATTGATTTAGGGCTTGGCAACGTAGATGCTATAGAAGAATCTATTATAGAAGCAATGAGCGGTACACTTACCGGTATGGTTAGCCCTGCGGTTAGAACTACAGTTTGCAACGGTGTCTCGGTAAACGAAGGGGACTATATGGGCTTCTCTAACAAAGAAATGATAGTTTCCACGCCTTCTAAAATTCAAACGGTTTGTGAACTTGCTAAAACCTTACTTACCGAAGACAAATCGATTATTCTTGCCCTTTACGGCAAAAACGCAACCGAAGAAGAACGCCTTGCGTTTAGTTCTTTCGCTTCCGAAAGCCTATCTTCCGCCGAACTTTACGAAATAGACGGAAAACAAGACGTATACGATTTTATTTTGATTGTAGAGTAATTCCGCAATCAATTTTAAATAAAGGAGAAAATTATGAAAAAATTTGCAATTGTAGCAGATACTGCATGTGACTTAGAAAAAGAATTTAGAGACAAGTATGATATTAAAGTGCTTCCTATGCACTTGATTATCGACGGACAAGATATTCTTGCCGACCTTGATTGGAAACCCTATTCGGCAAAAGAATACTACGACCTTTTAAGAGCAGGCAAAAAGATTACCACCGCTCAAATTAGCAACGTGGATTTTAAAAATATGTTCGAAGGTTTAGTTAAAGACGGATACGACGTTATCTATATCGCTTGTTCGTCAGCACTTTCCGCTGGTATTAAAGCAAGTTATTTAGTTAGAGATGAAGTCTTAAAAAATTATCCCGATGCTAAAATTTACTGCATAGACTCTCTCCGTGCCGTTTGCGCTTTAGGAAACTTGGTTTTAACCGCTTGCGAACTCCGTGAACAAGGAAAAACCGTTGACGAAGTTGCTTCTTGGCTTGAAGAAAACAAACTTACTTCTAACCTTGACACTACCGTTGATAGCTTGGTTTATCTTAAACGTGCAGGTAGAGTTAGCGCTGCAAGTGCTTTCTTCGGTGGCTTATTTAGCATTAAACCCATCATTATTGAAGACGGCTTAGGTCAAAACTTTGCTATCGAAAAGGTTAAAGGTAGAAAACAATCTATGGAACGCGTAGCAAGTAGATTTGCTGAAAGATTCTTAGACGTTCCCCACCAAAATATCGTTATCCGCCATGCTGATTGCTTAGATGATGCAATCACTTTCAAAGCAATGATAGAAGAAAAATTATGCGACAAGAAAGCCAATATCCACGTTGGATACGTTGGCCCTATCATCGGCGCAACCGCAGGTCCTGGCATGATTACCGTTGCTTACTACGGAAAAGAAGAAAGCATGAACAAAAAGGACTCATAAAATGGCTAAGAAACAAAAAGAATTTAAAGTACCAAGCAAATGCCAACCGATTTATAGTATATTTAGACCGATTTTTAAACTCTTTTATAGAAAGCCTGAAATCGTTAATCTCACGGACGATATCCCCGAAAAGGCTATCGTTATCGCAAACCACTCAAACAAGAGCGGTCCACCCTGCTTAGACTTCTATTACCCCAAGTTTTGCGCAAAGTGGGGCGCTTATCAAATGTTTGGAAACTTTAAGTCAAGGCGCGATTATCTAAGAGATATACTCTACATTAAAAAATGCAAGGCTTCGCCTAGAAAAGCATCTATAGTAAGCCCAATCTTAGCAGTTCTTAACCCTATGATGTATAAGGGTATGAAAATGATGCCGAGTTATCCCGATGCAAGACTTATGCAAACTATTAGAAACAGTTCTAAGGTTTTAGACGCTAATATGTCTGTTATGGTTTTCCCTGAAAACTCTAACGACGGATATAAAGACGTTTTAACCGAACTTTTCCCCGGTTTTGTTATGCTCGCGGAAAAATACTTCAAATCTAGCGGTGAAGACGTTCCCGTTGTTCCCGTACACTACTGCGTTAGAAAACGCATTATGGTTATCGGAAAGCCCGCATACGTACAAGATTACGTAAAGCAAGGACTTGATAGATACCAAATTGCCGAAGAATTCTGCAAACAAATAAATCAACTTTACTTTGACCACGTAGAAAACTACGACCGTAAAAAAGCAAAGAAAGAAAAGAAAAATAAAAAATAATCGGTAAAACTAAAAAACCACACAAAAAAAGTTGCCTTTCGGCAACTTTTTTATTTTAGTCGAGTTCTAAATCTTTTAATATTTTCTTTACCCTTTTTCTTCTTCCGCCCCTATCGTTCATGGTTTGTCCTATCTCAACGGCAATTCTTTCTCTACTGCTTTTTAAAAATATTCTAAACCATCTCTTAATAACGTAGAAAGGATATAAAATCGGATGTTTTTTTACTCTCGGATACTCTAATACCATATATCTATACGGCAAGAAAATTCTCTCTAAAACGTAGGAAAATTTACTTTTTAGTTTAGTTTGCTGAACGGCAACTTTGTTTTCAAAAGACCCATACACACCGCCCGCTAATATATAATGCTCTAAATCTTTAGACACTTCGTCTGCTTCAACGCCAAAAAGCCAAACGTTTGCAAGTTCCAATACGGCTTTTTCAACGGCTATAAGCCCTGCCCTTTTTAAAAGTCCTTGTCTTTTCTCTTTGTCAAACTTTGCTCTATTATTAAGCACCCAAACGTCTATAATCGGTTTAATTCCACAACCACCCGACTTTAAGTGCTTCGCAACGTGCGATATGGTGTAGCAATAATTCAGTTCGTCTATCAATGTTTGGCAATAAACGGTGTTATCAATAACGTTTGACCATACGTCACTTAAAACGTCCTTTTCGGTTTGTTTAGCCATGTCTCCAACTAAACTAAAATGAATTTCCACTTGAAATCCGTTTGGCGCTTTTAAGCCGTAATCACACTCAGCCTTAACGTCTATTTTATATCCAAGTTCTTCTCGCATTATCTTTAATGCACGGCTAAACTCTTTTTTTTCAACCAAAACGTCTAAGTCGCAACTCGTACGCATCCACCCTTCAGGATAAAATCTACCTACGATCGCCTTCTTTAAGGGGATATGCTTAATTTTGTGCTTTGTAAAAGTTTGGCTAAGGTCACTTAAAACGCTTCGCATTTGTTCGTGACGGAAAAACGCCATGTTTCTTTCCGCCATAAAGCCTTTATAATCATCCGTACCTTTTTCTAAAAACCCGTTTCTTAAAAGAGCATCGGAAACTAAGTGCGCAACATCTTGAATCTTGCAATATTTTAAAAGTTTTTCAGGAATCCCGTGTTGAAGTTTAGTTTTTAACTCATCGGAAAGAGGCGTTCCGATAATTTCGAAACGCAAACATTCAAAAACAACTTCCGATAGTTTCATAAACTTCCCCTACAATATTACTCGACGTTCTCTTCTTTTTCTTCTTTGGACGTTTTCTTGAAGAGCCAATCGCCAATTTTAGTAAACAAACCTTCAATTAAAACACATAATTTTTTTATTCTTAAGAGTTTGAATAGGTATAATCTTACGACGTCTATAAGTAAGCATCCAACAAATATTGCAATCGCACAACCTATTACTAATAGCAAAGATACTAGTGCATTATAATTTAGTATGAACGCTAATTTTGGCATCAATATAGTCTTAACAA
>CAJMCT010000036.1 GCA_905211955.1 uncultured Eubacteriales bacterium
TCTAAAGTAGAGAGCATTGAAACGGTGGATAGTTATATCAAGTCTTACTGTAAGGACGGAAAACTTGAATACGTAATAGTCACCCACGCACACGAAGACCACTATGCTTGCTTTACCACTAACGATAGCCTTTTTAATAGGTACGAAATAGGCACTATAATAGACTTTGCGCAAACCAACCAAAAAGACACGGCAAAGATGTACAATAACTATTTAAGAGAACGCAGTGAAGCGATAGAAAACGGCGCTACTCATTACACGGCAAAAGAGTGTGTAGATAGTGGAAACACAGTGTTTAATTTATCGGATAACGTAAAGATGACTATTTTAGATAACTATTACTATCACAATAAAATGAGCGAAGGGGAAAACAACCACTCGGTATGTACGTTATTCACTCAAGGTAGTAGAAACTTCTTGTTTACTGGTGATCTTGAAAAGGCGGGCGAAGAAAATCTCGTTGACTTAAACAACCTTCCCGAAGTAGACCTTTATAAAGCGGGACACCACGGTTCTAAAACTTCTTCGAATAACGATTTGTTAGAAGTAATTAAGCCTAAAAACGTTTGCGTTTGTTGTTGCGCTGGTAGTAGTGAATATACTAAAACCGAAGCAAACAAATTTCCTACTCAAGAGTTTATAGATAGAATTGCGCCGTATACCGATAAGGTTTACGTGCCTACGATATTCGTTAGCGACACCGATAAAACGTTTACGTCCTTAAACGGAAACGTAGTGTTTATTTCAAACCCCGAAGCACTTACGGTAAACTGTTCGGCAAGTAGCGTACTTCTTAAAGATACCGATTGGTTTAAGAAAAATAGAGAAACGCCACTTGCTTGGCTATCTTAAAAACTGTATAAAAGAATAAAACCTTCGCATAATAAGTTATGACGGAGGTTTTTTTATGCGTGATACGGGTATAGTTAGAAGAATAGACGATTTAGGTAGGGTGGTAATCCCTAAAGAGATAAGAAAAACGTTAAGGATAAAAGAAGGAGACCCCTTAGAAATTTTTACCAATAAAGACGAACTTTTATTTAAGAAATATTCGCCGTTAACTAGCGAAATGGACTTAGCAAATTCTCTAGGGCAAAGCCTTAGCGAAACGAGTGGTAAAAACTGTATAATAACGGATACCGACACGGTAGTTTTTTCAAGTTATAAACCCAAAGAACTTATTGGCAAAACCATATCTAAAGACTTAGAAAAGGTTATGAAAGAACGTATGGAAACTACGAACTGTCGTACGGACGGAAGGTCTTGCATAAGTCTATATCAAGGCGACGAAAACTCTTGTGAAAACCAAATTATAGTTCCAATTATAACTAACGGCGATTGCTACGGTGCGGTAATACTTTGGGACGGAGATTTATCTTGTAGATTTTCTTCTTCCGACCTAAAATTAGTAAAATTAGCATCGCAAATCTTAGCAAAACAATTCGAGTGATTTTAAGTCACTCTACATATGACTTCCCGAAAAAAAATCATAAACGGCGCACTATTACTCGGCATAGGCGCGGTAATAGCAAAACTTTTAGGCGCAATATACAGAGTTCCGCTAACTAATCTATTAGGAGCGGAAGGGCTAGGGCTATACCAAATGGTGTTTCCCGTGTATTCGGTTTTGCTTGATTTTTCGGGCGCTGGAGTGCCGAGTGCCTTGTCTAAAATTATCTCGGAATATTCACTCTCGGATAAAGAAAGATATGCTAAAAGAATACTGAATAGCAGTATAAAACTGTTTGCGGTAATCGGTAGCGTATTTTTTTTGCTTATGGCATTGCTTAGTAAAATAATCTCTAACGTTCAAGGCAACGAAAGTGCATACCTTGGCTATATATTTTTAGCGCCCGCAGTGCTTTTAGTTTCGGTGATTTCGTGTTTTAGAGGATACTTTCAAGGACTAATGAATATGAAACACACTGCGATTTCCCAAACGGTAGAGCAGGTAATCAAACTTGTCTTCGGTCTTTTATTCGTCAGTGTGTTTTTGCCAAATATCCCGCTTGCGGTGGGCGGTGCAACGCTTGGCGTGACAATCTCTGAACTCGTTGCGCTAATATATCTTTACACGGTTTATAAAAGAAGGGAACGAGTACTAATATTAAACTTTCCCGATGACCAAAAAGAGTTTGGCATGGACGCAAAGAAAATAATAAGGCTAACTATTCCCGTCACGTTAATTGGTATAGCCATACCGCTATCGCATTTTATCGACAGTTTTTTGGTCGTCAATATACTTAAAAAATATACGGAAAGTGCAACTTCACTTTACGGGCTTTTCTCGGGTGTTGCGCACACGGTGATAAATCTTCCCGTAAGCGTTTGCTACGGGCTATCGATTGTCGCAATACCGTTAATTTCCGGCTCTAAAACGGATAGAGAACGCGAAGAAAACCAAAATTCCACCCTTTTACTAACTTTAATTTCCGCAATACCGCTTGCACTTTTAATCTATTTTTTTGCACCGATTATAGTAAACGTGCTATTTAATAGTCTTTCCGCATGGCAAAAAGACGTTTCGGTAAGGCTTATAAAAATACTATCTATCAACGTAGTGTTCGTATCGGTGCTTCAATCTACCAACGCAATACTAATCGGAAAGGGTAAAGCGTACTATCCCTTAATTAGTATGGCGATAGGTGTAATAGCAAATACTGCTTTGAACTTAGTACTATTAAACAACCAAAGTTTAAATATTTATGCTTGCGGAATTGCTTCAATTACTTGCTATTTTATCGCCGTTTTGATAAACTTAATATTGATAATATCAGGGCGGGTTAAGTATGCAGCTAAAAAGCCTAACGGTGGGCAACTTACAAATTAAGAACAACGTATTTATGGCACCCATAGCAGGGTACACTGATTACGCTTTTCGTTCCCTTGTTTTAGAACTTGGGGCAGGCCTTGTTTTTACCGAACTTGCTTCCGCAAAAGGCATAAACTTTGGTGGTGGCGCTAATAAAGAACTTTTAAAATGTAATGATTACAATTTAACGTCTGCACAACTTTTTGGTGCTGACCCTTATTTTATGCGCAAGGCTTGCGAAAGCGAAGAACTTGCGCTTTTTAAATTTGTTGATATAAATATGGGTTGCCCCGTTCCAAAGGTTTATAAAAACGGAGAAGGAAGCGCACTTTTAACCGACCTAAAAAAAGCCGAAAATATTATTAAAGAGTGTGTAAAAAGCGGTAAAATCATAACCGTTAAGATAAGAACGGGCTTAAAGGAAGGGGACGATATAGCAAAAGAAGTCTCTATAATGGCTGAAAGTGCGGGCGCAAGTCTTATAACTATTCACGGTAGAGTTAGAGAAAAATATTATTCTGGCGAGCCTGACTATAAGGCGATAGAAAATGCTAAAAAATCGGTAAAGATTCCTATAATTGCAAACGGCGGAATATTTACTGTTAGCGATGCTAATCTAATGATAGAAAGAACTGGTGCCGATGGGGTTATGCTTGCACGTGGTGGCATAGAAAATCCCTTCTTGTTTTGCGAACTTTTAGGCACAAAATCCCCTTACAATAAAAAGCAATTTATCTTAAAACACTTAGATGGTATGAAAGAACTTTATGGGGATAGAAAAGCGAACGTAGAGTTTAGAAAGTTTGCGTCATATTACTTTAAGGGGCAAGATGGCTCTAAAGAGTTAAGAACTCAAATTATGACCTTGCAATCGGTTGAAGAAATTAAGCAATTAATAGATAAAAAACTTTAACAAAATACGCTCTCTCAAAATATGATAAAAGAGTAGACAAAAAAGAGAGGGCGCTATGGACGTATGTTTTTGCACGGCTGACACGCTTAACGTCGTTTGGCAAGAAAAACTAACTAAAATTGGAAAGCAAGACGTATTGGTGTTTGGATTTAACGGACTTGGGCTTGTCAGTTATAAGAAAGAACTCGCAGGGGAAACCGAATATTTTCACGACGTGGCGAGTTTGTCAAGGCAAACGGAAAGCGTGGTTATATGCGGTTGCGATACGGATACGTACGGGGTTTTTCGCCACTCGGCGGGTTTAGCTGATAACGGAAAAATCTTAGGGGTGTCCGATACCGTGCATACGATAGACGAAAGCGAATTTGTGCCGGGCGCAAGTTTTAGGGTGTACGATACTAGCAAAGGAAAAATAGGGTTAATTGTAGGTGAAGACTTATATTTTCCCGAAGTTTCAAGGGTTTTAGCACTTTGCGATGCAGACTTTATCGTGTGCCTATTCAAAAAACCCGACGGGGCAATGCCACAAATCATGCTACGTGCAATGTCCTTTTCAAACGGGGTTTGTATGGCGCTTTGTTCTAAAAACTATGCGTGCGTTTCAGACGTTAAAGGAAACGTTTCGGTTGCAGGAACTAGCGATATAGTAAAAGCAAAAGTAAAAACCGAAAAAGATTATCGGCTAATAAGTTCCCGTCGTCGCGGGCTTTATCGCGATTTTAATTCGGGGTATTAAAAAGGAGCAAAAATATGAAACTTAATATTGTATTAGTAGAACCCGAAATTCCGCAAAACGCAGGCAATATTGTTAGAACTTGCGCAGTCACCGATAGTGTTTTGCATATGGTAAGACCGCTCGGCTTTGAAGTGACGGATAAATACTTAAAGCGCGCGGGGTTAGACTATTGGGATTACGTAGAAATTCACTTTTACGATAGTTTAAAAGAATTGATGGACAAGTATTATAAGGGGGATAACTTTTGGTTTTTTTCAACCAAGTCAAAACTTATCCACTCGGATGCAAAATATAAAGACGGTGACTTTTTAGTGTTCGGAAAAGAAACGAAAGGACTTCCCGAAGATCTACTAAAAGAGCATTACGACGAGTGCGTAAGAATTCCAATGATGGGAAAACTTCGCTCTCTAAATCTTTCAAACTCCGTTTGCGTTGGCGTTTACGAAGCATTAAGACAAGGCGGATATCCCAACTTTAAAACGGAAGGGGAAATACCTCAAAAATAATTTTTTGAGTATTTGCTATATAATTTATTTGACAAACCTACAGGTTTGTTAGTATTCTAAAATTAGGTAAGTTTGCGCTTACTATCAATTCACAAAGGAAAGGACTTTATTTTATGGATATGGTTTGGAACATATTCTTTATGTTCGGTGGCGTTGCCGCAATGATGATTGGTATGAAAGTCATGGGTGGCGCGTTAGAGCACGTTGCTGGTGGCGGAATGAAACGTCTACTTGGCAAAGTCACTTCTAACAGGTTCGCTGGCGTAGGAATAGGTATCGCAGTCACCAGTATTATTCAAAGTTCAACCGCAACCACGGTTATGCTTGTAGGTTTTGTTAACGTTGGACTTTTAACACTTGTTCAAGCAACAAACGTTATTATGGGTGCAAACATAGGAACAACGGTCACCGCACACATAGTTTCGCTTTCAGGTGTTGGCGCTATCGATATTGGTGCAATTGCGGCTATGATAGGTTGTATCGGTATTTTAATGTCAATGCTTATCAAAAACGAAAAGGTTGTTAATATTGGCAACATTTTAGCAGGTTTAGGCTTAATTTTCGTTGGCTTAGAATTTATTTCAATCTTTGCAAAGCAAATAATGTTCGTTGACGGAAAGAGCATTCCTTATGATTGGGTTGCAACAATCTTCCAAGGCGACCATTTCCCATTACTTTTAGTAATAGTAGGTTTAGTTTTAACCGCGTTAGTACATAGTTCATCAACAATCACCAGTTTAATGGTAGTTTTGGCAAGTATTGGCGTATTATCATTTAACAACGCGCTTTTCTTAGCGCTTGGCTCAAACATTGGTACTTGTGTGACTAGTATCATGTCGTCAGCAGGCACAAACGTAAACGCAAAAAGAACGGCGCTTGTTCACTTATTGTTTAACCTTTTTGGTTGCATAATCTTTATTGCACCAATTTGGATATGGAAGACGGAAATTACTGATTTGTTCGCATCAATGTCAGGAGACGTTGGTCAACAAATAGCAATCTTCCACACCTTGTTTAACGTAATAACAACCTTAGTATTATTGCCTTTCTCACAATACGTTGTTAAACTTGCATGCTTTATCGTTAAGGATAGCAAGAAAGAAGAAGACGAACGCTTTAGGTTTGCTTATATTGACGATAGACTTTTAAGCACGCCCCACGTTGCAGCATCTAACATAAAGAAAGAAATTATCCGTATGAGCGGTTATGCTAAAGAAAATATTGATTTAGCAGTAGAAATGCTTTTAGACGAAGATAAAGACCATACAAAGGTTATCCGTTCTAACGAAGAAATCTTAAACTTTAACAACAAGGCAATAACAGCCTTCTTAACAAAGATAATGAGTAAGGATTTAACTGACGAAGACGATAAAAAGATTGGAACTTATTATCACGTTGTTTCTGACGTAGAACGTGTTGGCGACTATGCGGAAAACATTATGGAATACTCACTAAAACTTCGCGATGCTGAACTCACTTTATCAGAAGAAGCAAAGCAAGAATTAAAAGAATTTGTTGAAGCATTTAACAACCTTTACCAATGGGCATTTGCGGCTTTCGATGAAAGAAGTGTTTCAATGATAGATGAAGTAGAAAAGATAGAGCAACAAATCGACGATATGACGGTTGCTCTAGAAAAGAAACATATAGAAAGGTTAAGATACAATCAATGCTCTGCCGAAACGGGCTCTGCTTACTTGCAAACTATTTCGCACTTAGAAAGGGTAAGCGACCACATAACGAACGTTGCAAAGAGTATTAAAACGTATTGCCACAAATAAAAAACCATAATAGGTATTATTTTTACCAAGGGAAAATGTAATGAGTTCAACAATTTACTACAACGTGTTTTTCATGCTTGGTGGTATAGCCATAATGATGTTCGGTATGAAGTTTATGGGTTCTAACCTAGAACAACTTGCCGGCAACAAAATGAAAAACATGTTAGGAAAAATGACTACCAATCGCTTTGCTGGTGTAGGCGTAGGTGCAATGGTGACTGCTATTATAAACAGTTCAACCGCAACAACCGTTATGCTAGTTGGCTTTGTTAACGTAGGGCTACTAACCCTAGTTCAAGCAACTTCAGTAATAATGGGCGCAAACATTGGAACAACCATAACCGCGCAAATTCTATCCTTATCCGGAAGCGGTCAAGGCTTAGATATGAACGCTATTGCGGCAATATTTGCTGCTGCCGGTATGGTTATGACCATGGTGTTTAAAAGCGATAAAATCAAAAAACTAGGCTACATATTAGTTGGCGTTGGTATGATATTTATCGGACTTAAGATAATGAGTAAGTCTGTGGATAGCATAATTTACACTAACGTAAATGGCAAAAAGGAATTATTGCCTTTCTTTAATTCCATTTTCCAAAACGAAAACATCTTCCCGCTAATACTTATTTTGATAGGTATAGTATTTACGGCACTAATTCAAAGTTCAGCCGCAATAACAGGTATTTTAATTGCCTTGGGTAGTGCGATTAACTTTAGAACGGCAGTATTTATCATACTTGGCTCAAACATTGGAACTTGTATAACTTCAATTATATCTTCAATTGGAACGTCAACCAATGCAAAAAGAACGGCAATTATCCACTTGTTGTTTAACTTGTTCGGCTGTTTAATCTGTATTGTTCCAATTTGGATTTGGACTGATTCTATCGGCGATTTTATGCATTTAATCAGTGGCGATTCAATGGAAAGAATAATTGCAAACTTCCACACTTTATTTAACATTTTAACAACCGTGGTATTATTGCCATTTACAAAATTCTTGGTAAAAATGGCTGAAAAAATTATTCCCGAACATGCTGAAAAGCATGATAGATTTAAGTTTGCTTTTATAGACGATAGGCTTTTAAGCACACCCCACGTTGCAGCATCTAACATAAAGAAAGAAATTATTCGTATGGGCGAATATGCGAAAAATAATATCGATTTAGCGGTAGAAATGCTTTTAGATGGAGAAAAGGATAATGCCGAAACAATTCGCGCAAACGAAGAAATTATAAATTTTAACAACAAGGCGATAACAGCCTTCTTAACAAAGGTTATGAGCAAGGATTTAACCGACGAAGACGATAAAAAGATTGGCTCATACTATCACGTAGTATCAGACATTGAGCGTGTTGGCGACTATGCCGAAAACATTATGGAATACGCATTAAGACTTCGCGCAAACGAACTAAGTTTTTCTAACGATGCTAAGAGCGAAATAGATAAAATTAAAACTCTATTCGATGAACTTTACAATATGGCAATTAGGGCTTTTGACGAAAGAAACCTTGCTTTACTTGAAGAAGTTGACGTATTAGAACAAAAGATAGACGATTATAGTGCAGAACTCGAACGTCGCCATATAGAAAGGGTAAAGGAAGGTATGTGCTTTGCAGAAACAGGCTCAATCTTCTTGCAAACCATATCTAATTTAGAACGTGTTGGCGACCATATCACAAACGTTGCTTTCTCACTTAAACAATACCGTCATAAATAATAGGTTTTGCGTTGACAATTAGCGCTTTAACTTATATAATATACAAAAAAGAAAAATAATAGTATTATCCGTAAAAAAGCGGATAACGGAGGTTTTATAAATGAATAAGAAATCTATTAAAGACGTAGAAGTAAAAGGCAAAAAATGTCTTGTCCGCGTTGACTTTAACGTTCCCATGAAAGACGGTGTTATTACCGACGAAAACCGTATTAACGGTGCGCTTCCCACTATCAAGTATTTGGTAGATAACGGCGCAAAAGTAATACTTTGCTCACACATGGGCAAGCCCCACAACGTTTTAACCGAAGGTTTTGGTTTAACCAAAAAAGAAAAGAAGGCAGTTGAAAAACTTCCCGAAGAAGAACGTGCTAGCGCAACTGAAGAATATCTTAAAAAAGCGCTTAAAGATAGAGAAAAATTCTCACTTCGTCCTGTTGCAGAAAGACTTTCCGAAAAACTCGGTCAAAAAGTCGTATTTGCTACCGACGTAGTTGGCGAATCTGCAAAAGAAGCGGTTAAGAATATTAAAGACGGCGAAGTCGTTCTTTTAGAAAACACCCGTTTTGAAGCAGGCGAAGAAAAGAGAGACGAAGCACTTTGCAAAAAACTCGCTGAATTTTGCGATATTTACGTAAACGACGCTTTCGGTACTGCACACCGTTCACACGCAACTACCGCTGCTATCGCTGAATACGGTTTTGCAAAGACTGCAGTTTGCGGATTCCTTATTGAAAAAGAACTTTCAGTTATGGCAGACGCATTAGAAAACCCCGTTCGTCCTTTCGTAGCAGTACTTGGCGGTGCAAAAGTTGCCGACAAACTTAAAGTTATCTCTAACCTTTTAGAAAAATGCGATACGCTTATCATTGGTGGCGGTATGGCATATACCTTCTTAAAGGCAAAAGGCTTCGAAGTAGGTAATTCTTTAGTAGACGACGAACAAATCGAATACTGCAAAGAAATGATGAAAAAGGCAGAAGATTTAGGCAAGAAACTTTACTTACCTTTAGATGCTGCAATCACTACTGAATTCCCCAACCCCATCGACGCTGAAGTAGATTTTGATATTTGTGATATGGAAAATATCCCTGCCGACAAGATGGCGTTAGATATTGGACCTAAGACCCAGGAACTTTATAGCGATGCAGTAAAGAGTGCAAAAACGGTTATTTGGAACGGACCTATGGGCGTTTTCGAAAACCCCACTTTCGCAATGGGAACTAAGGCAGTAGCAAAAGCACTCTCCGAAACTGAAGCAACCACTATTATCGGTGGTGGTGACTCTGCTGCGGCAGTTGCACAACTCGGTTATGCTGACAAAATGACTCACATTTCTACCGGTGGTGGAGCATCACTTGAACTCTTTGAAGGAA